>NZ_AUTN01000102.1:0-70607 GCF_000497955.1 Pseudoalteromonas sp. TAE56 | reverse complement strand
CCGCCGAAACAGGCGAGATTGACTTAACCGCACCAAGCCTTGTTATTGCAGACAATGATGTTAGCAATGACACGACACCGACTATCTCGGGTATAAGCGATGCGCCACAAGGCAGTGAAGTCACTATTATTGTGACAGACAGTGCCGGTGCACAGCAAACTATTACCGCGACAGTTGGCGCAAGTGGCGCGTGGTCAGCCCCTGTTACGATAGCCCTTGCAGAAGGTAACTTCACCGTGAGCGCCAGTGTGAGCGATGCTGCAGGCAATGAAGCTACTGCCACAGGCACTGGTGAAATAGATACCATTGCACCGACGCTTGTACTTACCAGCCCAGGCTCAAGTAACGACATCACCCCGACACTCAGCGGAACAAGCGATGCGGTTGAAGGCACGGTTATTAACTTTACCGTAGTGGATGATTTAGGTAGCTCACAAACGTTCACCACCACTGTGGATGCTGATGGCAACTTCTCAATCGAAGTACCGACTGCACTGGCTGAAGGGCCGTACACGATCACCGCCAACATCAGCGATGTTGCAGGTAACAGCACCGATATTACAGGCAATGGCACCATTGATACCACTGCACCAAGTGTGAGTGTGGATGCGCCGTTACTCACCAACGACACCACACCAACCGTTACTGGCACCAGTGATGCACCTAACAGCACGATTACAGTTACGTTTACAGATGCAGCAAATGCCACCCAAAGCATTGATGTACAAACCGACACCAATGGTAACTGGAGCGCGACACCAACAGGTATATTAGCTGAAGGGAATTACAGTGTTAGCGCCAGCATTATCGATGCTGCAGGCAATACAGGCACGGGTACAGACAGTGGCGAAGTAGATGTTACCCCACCAGATTTAGCGTTTACACCTACCTTCTTATTAGGCTCATTGGTGTTATTAAATGGCACCTCTGATTTACCGGCTGGCAGTGAAATTACCATTACCGAGCAACTTGTTGGCGGTGGCGTAGGGCTAAGTTACACCACAACCACAGATGCCAATGGTAACTGGTCATTAACTGGTATCGATATCTCATTACTTAATTTAGGCTCCGTGATCGCAACAGCGACCGATGCCGCAGGTAATACCCGTACAATTAGCTCAGATGACTTTGATAATACACCGCCGACACTCACTGTTGATGTTGCAGCACAAAGTGACAGCAATACACCGGTTATTAGCGGCACAAGTGATGCGGGGGAAGGCGCGCAAGTCACTATTGTAGTGACCGACAGTGATGGTAATCCACAAACCATCACCGCGCTTGTGGATGCGGATGGCAACTGGAGTGCCACACCAGCGACACCATTAAGTGAAGGTCAAAGCACCATTGAAGTAAGTGTACGCGACAGTGTTGGCAACGAAACCACAGTGAGTGACACCACTACCATCGACACGCAAGCGCCAACGCTCACCATTCAAAACGTGGGCGATGTCAGCGATTTAACACCAGAGCTTCAGGGCACCAGTAATGAAATTGGTGGCACCGTTACACTCATCATCACCGACAGCGACGGCGCCGTGCAAACCATTGACACTATAGTCGGCAGCGATGGGCATTGGTCTATTGAAGTGTCAACAGCCCTTGCACAAGGTGACTTTAGCGTTGTTGCCAGCATTACCGATGCGGCAGGCAACGAGAGCACAGCCAACAGCAGTGGCAATGTTGATACCATTACGCCAATCGTCACCGTTGATGTATTGGGCTTAGGTAACGACAGCACACCGACCGTTAGCGGCACATCAACAGAGCCCGCAGGCACGGTTATAAACATTGTTATTACCGACAGTAACGGTGATGAACACCCAATCACCGCCACCGTGGATGCAAATGGTGATTGGCAAGCAACCAGCCCTGAATTACCTGATGGAAGCTACAGCGTACAANCCAGTATCACCGATGATGCAGGCAATACCGGCGGCGCCACACAATCAGGCAACCTAGATACCTTAGCGCCGACACTGACGTTAGACACAGTAGGTGCCACTAATAACAGCACCCCAACAATCAGCGGAAGCAGCAATGCGCCAGCGGGCACAGTGATAAACATCAGTGTAAGCGATGGCACCACAACCGAAACGTTCACCGCGACAGTACAAGCCGACGGCAGTTGGTCAGCAGATGTGCCGACAGCATTAGCTGATGGAGAGCTTACTATTGAAGCCAGCGTGAGCGATAACGCCGGAAACACTACCACATTAAGTGAAACCGCGACACTCAACACCACCGCGCCGAGCATTAGCATTAATGCCTTGGTTGATACCAACGACACCACACCAACCATTAATGGTACAAGCGATGCGGCAGATGACACCATCATTAGCTTAACGTTTGAAGACAGTGCGGGGAATATTACGACTGTTGATACGACGGTAACGGGTGGCGTCTGGAGCGTTGATGCAGCAACTGATTTAGCCGAAGGCGAATACACCGTAACAGCTACCGTTAATGATGGACTGGGCAATATAGGGAGTGCAACAGAGACAGGTCAGATAGACCTTACTGGCCCGAGCCTTATTATTACCGACAACGGCGTAGGCAACGACACCACGCCAACGATTGCAGGCAGTAGTGATGCACCGCAAGGCAGTACGGTAACGGTTATAGTGACAGATACCAGTGGCACACCACAAACAATGAGCGCCACCGTACTTGCCAATGGCACGTGGTCAATTCCTCTACCGGTAGCACTTGCAGAAGGTGCATACACCATTAGCGCGAGTGTTGAAGACACCGCTGGCAATGAAGCAACAGCCACAGGCACTGGTGAAATAGATACCACCGCACCGACACTTGTACTTACCAGCCCAGGCTCAAGTAACGACATCACCCCGACACTGAGCGGCAGCAGCGATGCGGTTGAGGGCACCGAAATAACCTTCACCATTGTTGACGATCAAGGCAATACACAAACGTTTACTACCACTGTTGATGCCGATGGCACCTTCTCAGTCGAAGTGCCAACAGCACTTGCAGAAGGGCCGTATAGTATTGAAGCCAGCATCAGCGATGTGGCAGNAGGTAACAGCACGGACATTATAGGTAACGGCACAATAGACACCGCTGCACCAAGTATTACTGTGGATGCGCCAGTATTAACAAACGACAGCACGCCAACCGTGACTGGCACCAGTGATGCACCTAACAGCACGATTACGGTTACGTTTACAGATGCAGCAAATGCCATCCAAAGCATTGATGTACAAACCGATGTTAATGGTAACTGGAGTGCGACACCAACAGGTACATTAGCTGAAGGTAATTATAGCGTCAGCGCCAGCATCACTGATGCTGCAGGCAATACAGGCACTGGCACAGATAATGGTGAACTAGATGTAACCGCTCCGGAGCTTGAAATTATTCCATCGTTTTTATTAGGAAATTTGGTTTCTCTTTCGGGGGATTCTGATTTACCAGGAGGCTCTGTGATCACTATTACAGAGTACCTAGTTGGTGGGTTAGTTGGTGCAACTTATACAGCAACGACAAATCCTGATGGCACGTGGGGGCTTGCAAACATAACAGTACCTTTACTAAGTCTTGCTTATGTCACAGCCAGTGCTAGTGATGCCGCTGGTAATGTCAGAACAATCAATACACTTGATTTTGATAACGTAGCGCCAGAACTAACCGTTAGTGTTGATGCACTTTCAAACGATAGTACTCCAGTAATTAGCGGCACCACCGATATGGGGCAAGGCACTGTAATTAATATAACGGTTACCGATAGTGCAGGGCAAAGCCAAGAGTTTACGGCGATTGTTCAAGCCGGTGGTGGGTGGTCTGTTGATGTACCAGCTGAGCTAGCGCAAGGTCAGTACACCGTTGTTGCAGAGGTTAGAGATGGTGTTGGTAACTTAACAACTGAGCAAGTGCAAGGTGAAATAGATAGTGTTGCCCCTACAATAAGTGTGAACGAAGTTAATACGACAATAGATACAACCCCTACAATCTCAGGCACGAGTAATGAGATTGGTGCTGATGTTACCATTATTATTGGCGGTCAAACACTAACAGCAACTGTGGGTACTGATGGCAATTGGCAAGTAGATGTACCTATAGCACTTTTTGATGGTGATTATACGGCGCAAGTAAGCATTACCGATGACGCTAATAATATCAGCAGCACGACTATTGATTTAACAATTGATACCCAAGTACCTGTTATTGTACTTAATGACACAACTGTATTTAACACTAATACACCAATTATAAGTGGTACTTCAACTGAACCACAGAATACGGTGGTCGATATAGTCATTACAGATAGCAACGGTGATATACATACTTTAACCGCAATAGTTGATGCTAGCGGCGATTGGCAAGTTACAGCGCCAAGCTTGCCAGATGGCAATTATGATGTAGAGGTAAGTATTACCGATGATGCTGGTAATACAGGCTCCGATACAGGCTCGAGCTTTATTGATACTCAAGCACCAAGTATTACTATAAACGCATTAGGTACAATTAATAACAGCACACCAACTATTTCAGGCACATCTAATGAACCTGAAAATACGAGTATTACTGTAACTGTGACCGATGGAGATAGTACCGAGACTTACACAACGACCGTTGACGCAGGAGGTGATTGGAGTGTAGATATAGCCGACGCACTGACTGATGGTGAAGTTATAGTTTCTGCAACTATTGTCGATATTGCAGGTAATAGTGCTTCAGCAAATACTACCGCAACGTTAAATACCAATGCGCCAACAATTAATATTAATACAATTGTTGATACGAACGATCAAACACCTGCAATATCAGGCACAAGTAGTGCGGCAGATAACACAGAAATTACGGTCGTTATAACTGACGTTAATAACATTTCACATACTGTAACTACTTCGGTAGTAGGCGGGATTTGGAGTGTTGATGCGATAAGTATTCTTCCTGAAGGTGAGTTTACTGTTTCGGCAAGTGTGACTGAAGGAGGCTTAACGAGTAATGCAACGGGCGGTGGTGTTATCGATTTAACAGCACCAGCGCTTAGTATTACACCGCTTGTAACTTTAAATGACACAACGCCAACTATTTCAGGTACAACTACTGCACCACAGGGCGCATTAGTTATTATTTTAATTACGGATGACTTAGGTGCAGAGCAAACGGTTAATGCTACTGTTGGTGCAAATGGCACATGGTCAGTCGCTGCAAGTACAGAGTTGAGCGAGGGCATTTACACGGTTTTAGCTTCAACAACAGATACTGCCGGTAATCCTGTAAACACAAGTATTACAGGGGAAGTTGACATAACAGCGCCAGTTGTGACCATTAACGATATTGCTGGAAGTACCGATCTAACTCCAAGTATTTCAGGGAATGTGACAGGTGCCATGGTAGGTGATGCAGTTGCTGTGGTATTTACCGATGCACTAGGGAATAAGCATACTGTAAATACAACAGTTCAAACTGGTGGTGTATGGTCTGTAGAGGCAACTAGCTCTCTATCACAAGGAGATTATTCAGTTGAAGTCTCTGTTACTGATAGCGCGGGTAATACCGGGGACGCAACAAATACAGCAACCATTGATACAATTGCTCCTGAAATTAGTATTAATCAAAGTTCATTAATACTAACTCAAGATAGCACTCCATTGATTACAGGTACGTCTAACGAGGAAAATACAAACGTTATTGTTACCTTTACTGATTCTGCTGGAGTTTCTCATCAAATGACCGTTCAAACCGATGGCAATGGAGACTGGCAAGCGGCTGCTAATAATATTTTAGCTGACGGTGTTTACAGTGTTAGTGCAACTATTAGCGATGCTACGGGCAATACTTCGGTCGACAATAAAACCGGTGGTGAGGTTGATACCATGGGACCAGAGCTAACAATTGTGCCTTCGTTCCTATTAGGTCAGTTGGTTTCTTTATCTGGTACATCTGATTTGGGCGAAGGTAAAACCGTTACGGTTACTCTAGAGCTTGCAGGTGATTTACTCGATTTAACATACGATGTAACCACAGATGCAAATGGTGATTGGGAGCTATTAGGCCTAGCAGTTAATGTTATTGGCTTATCGGTTGTTGAAGCTTCTGCAACTGATGATGCTGGTAATACAACCACTATAACTACGGCTGATGTAGACGCTTCAACCCCAGTACTGAATGCGGTGGTTGACTTTGTAACTGGAGAAGGCGATTTACCAATAATTAGTGGTACGACCGACCAAGCACCAGGCACTGAAGTGCTAGTTAGAGTGGTAGATAGCGAAAATGTAGTACAAGAGCTTACTGCAATAGTACAAGATGACAATACGTGGGTAGTACAGGTACCTCAATCATTGGCTGAAGGTACATTTAGCGTAACAGTTGACGTGTTAAGTGAGGTCGGCATTACTACCACGCAACTACTTACCGCAGTGGTGGATACAATATCGCCAACACTTGGCTTACAGGTTATTGGCACAACATCAGATTCAACGCCAATAATCCAAGGTACCAGTGATTTAATTAATGGTGTTGTTGAAATACAACTAGATGGCGGCACTGTACTAACTACTACAGTTGATGCTTTGGGAATATTTACACTTGAAGTTGATGCATTATCTGAAGGGCAGCACGTTGCTAATGTGAGTATTACTGATGATGCAGGAAACGTAGTTACCGATACTCTCGAGTTTGTAGTGGATACACTAGTACCAGTGGTTGATATTTTACCATTGACTATTAGCGATACCGATATATTAACTATTTCAGGCAGTTCTGAAGAGCCTGAGGGTACAGACATTGATGTAGCTGTTATTGGTAGTAATGGTGAAAAAACGGTATTTAATACCTTAATTGGTAGCGATGGAAAGTGGTCTTTAGTAACTACTAGCTTATTAGATGGTATATATACTGTTTCTGCAAGTATAACTGACGCCGCAGGCAATACTGGGCAGTCGGCCATTGAGCAAGTAACCATAGATACTATAGCGCCAGCGCTAGGGATTGATGCGTTTGGTGTACTTAATACGCTAACACCTACTATTGAAGGGACAAGCGATGAAGAGGTAGGGAGTTTAATTACCGTAAATATTACTGACTCTACAGATACATTATATGTAGTTACCACTTCGGTATTAGGAGACGGAACATGGCTTATTGTTACTCCTTTACTTGCTGAAGGTGACTTAACAATTGAGGCAATAAGTACCGATGATGCTGGGAATATAACAACAGTTACGCAAACGGGCACTATTAGTACAACCTTACCAGGTTTGTTAATTAATCAAATTGTAGATACAAGCGATACAACGCCAACAATTACAGGTACCACAGATATATTAGCAGGTGACGTACAGGTAGTTATTACCGATAGTAGCGGTACAGCAACGACATATAACACCCAAGCTATTGCAGGTGTATGGACTCTAATACCTACAACACCATTAGCTGAAGGTGCCTTTACTGTAAGTGCTACAGTTGAAAACTTAGGGCTTACAAGTTCTACAAGCCTAGGTGGCATTATTGATTTAACACCACCAACAGTTGAAGTTAACCAGTTACCTGTTACTAATAACCCGTTACCAACAATTACAGGTATAAGTGATGCACCAGCAGGTACAAATGTAAGTGTTGTTATTACTGATGCTAATAACGATTCACAAACTATTACCGCTCAAGTTGCAGGCAATGGCACATGGTCAGTAACAGCTACTACCGCACTGAGTGAAGGTAGCTTTAGTGCAACAGCATCAATAAGCGATACAGCGGGTAACTCTGCTAGCGATACTATGGTGTCAAGCACCGATTATACTGCACCAAATGTAGTGATAGACCCAATTACAGTAGGGCAAGATACAACGCCTACCATTACGGGTTCTGTAACTGGAAGCTTTGCAGGTGCGGCTGTAATAGTTATGTTTACCGATTCTGCAGGTGCCACTCACAATGTTGACACAACCGTTGGAGCTGATGGAACTTGGAGCGTGATATCGGCAGAAGTACTTAGTGAAGGTAACTACACTGTAGATGTTGGCATTGCTGATGGTGCAGGTAATACTGGTACGCAATCATCAAGTAGCGCAATTGACTCAGGTATTACAATTGACTCGGGACTAGAACTAACAGCAGAACAAAGCCCAGTTATAACAGGTACAGCCGCTCCAGGTGAGTCTGTAACTGTTACCTTTAGTGGTCCAACTGAAAGTATTGTATTAATAGAAACTGTTAATGCATCGGGTGTATGGAGTGCTACAGCTAATACTGCCTTAGCTGATGGGGAGTACACAGTAACAGCCGTAGCAACTGATACATCAGGCAATACAACTTCAAGCGGTAGTTTATCTGGATTGGTTATTGATACTACACCAATAAGTTTTGAAATCACTGATTTTGACTCTGGGATATTAGGTGTTTTATTACCGTCAGTTGAAGGAACAACAGAACCAGATACTGAAGTGTATATTATTGGCTCTTCATTATTGGGTGTTAACTTACTCGGTCTAGATTTAGATGTACTAGATAATGCAGGAAGTTTTACTTCCGATAGCAATGGAGATTGGGGAGGCTTTCTAAATTTACTCAATCTAAACATAGGTGGAGGAGAGCAATTCTACTTTGTAACTGTTGATGAAACAGGAAACTACTTAATCAAAAATACTGGAAACACAATAGAGGATACGGGAAATATTTACGATAATGGAGCAAGCGCTGCTTCTGGCGACACAATCCCTGC
Source organism: Pseudoalteromonas sp. TAE56 (assembly GCF_000497955.1). Lineage (NCBI taxonomy): Bacteria > Pseudomonadati > Pseudomonadota > Gammaproteobacteria > Alteromonadales > Pseudoalteromonadaceae > Pseudoalteromonas > Pseudoalteromonas sp. TAE56. The sequence goes on along the minus strand of NZ_AUTN01000102.1, from coordinate 61,918 downwards.
ATCATTTAGCGAAGAGTCGGCTCTAGGCGATACAACCCCTAATGAAGTTTCAAGCAACAACATATTAAGCACTGAAACAATTGACTTAGGTAACTTGAGTGGTCTGTCAACACCTGAGCAAACGGTCCAAATGAGTTCGGCAGAACCGCTTAATATTAATGACGTAATCATTAGCGAAGATGCAGAGCAGCTTATAGCGCTAAATACGCTGGTTGAGGATGAAGGCTCTGCAATTGCTTATACTCCAGCCCAAAGCGGGGGAAGCATTGATACAGCAGCACCTGCGGTTGATGTACAAAATCAATCGGAGGAAATGATTAAACACTTAATTGAAAGTAGTAATAATCAAACGGATATTTAATATTAATAGAGCCCTCTTAATTATTTATTAAGGGGGCTTACATTATTAAGAAAATTGATATTATTTATAACGAAATTTAAGAATAAAGGACATTAAAAAAGCCTTATTGATAAATCAATAAGGCTTTTTTAATGTAAAATCTTGGGCTTAAGCTTTTAAATTACGAACCAGTTTACTCTCGGTATTTACAGACTTACCGGCTTGGTCGTAGGTCATTGACGTTGGTGCGCCAATTAATATCTCTTTTAATTGTTTAACACTTAGTTGCGCTTGGCGGGCAGCATGAGCATTAACATTATTTTGTTTTTGGCATTGCGCAAGTTGAGTTTTAACTTGGCTTATTAGCTCAGATATTTCAGGGTTTTGTGAGTCGTTACTAGCAATTAGCTTACCTAGCTCTTTATCAAGAGTACTTAACTTAGTTAAAAAAGACATTTTTTGTTGGGCAATTTCTTTTAAACCAGCACCACGTCGTGAGGCAATAGCAGTAAGCTCGTCGTTTAATAGCGTATGCAAAGAATCTAAACAACTTACTTGTTGGTTTAGTTTTACGCTAATTAAACTATTATGATCAGCCATATACGTTAAACTCAAAATCAGCTAAGTTTTTAGCAAGCTTTTCACTGTCCACTTGGTATTTACCTTCAGTTATTGCTTTTTTTAGCTCAGCAACTTTATCGCTGTCAAAGCCCGGCGATTGCTGCGCTTTATCTTGAAGCGTTTTTAATTGCTGTGCCTGCGGCGTTAAACTTACAGAATCACTAGCAGCTTTAGGCGAAGGAGCCTGAGCAGCTTGTGTATTAGCATTATCTTTTTTTAAATCAACTTGTTGCTGCTTTGCATTTGTAAGCGCATTAGCTTGTTGATTACTGCCATTAACTTGATTAACCATAATAATAAACCCGTATATTACCCAACTTATGCCATGTTATCGGCATATACGTGGGATACTTTAGTATAAATCTAAATTAAATATTCACTTGAACAGACTCTACACCATCTACTCGCGCATTTAAAACTTTACCTGATTTTTTGTTTTTTATTTGTATCTGTTCGCCCAAAGTACCGTCTTCTAAAGCAATACCTGTGGTTTTAATTCTAAGGCCTCTGAGATTAGCGTAAATATTAACAGAGTCACCTTTGCACACCATACAAATTTGGTTTAGTAATACTGGCATACCACTTCTAATATTTCGTTTACTTCTGCTGCCTATTAGCATTGTAGGGTCATCTAAGTACTGAATTCGTACAAAGTGAGTTGGTTTCATTTCAATACTTAAATGCGATTTAGTTATTACTTCACCACGAGTTAAATTAGCAGTGGCAACAACAACTGGAGCCATTTCAACAACTCTTACATGAACGTATTGAGTCCACGTTTGCGCATCATTGCACTTGGCTTGTAAGGTTACTTGGCGGTTAAATGGTGGCTCATCGGATGTTGATAATTCAAGCTCAGTATTACAGACACGATCAGGGATGCGACTATCTAAAGGCAGTGCACTTAATTGAATATTAGTATTTTGTAATGTACCAATCTGCTTACCTATGTAAGTGACGGCCATGTCTTGTAATAAGTCTTTACTAAACACTTTAGCGTGCAAAGGGAATGCAAAGCACAAGCTAGTAACAAAATAAAAAACACTGTATCTTCTGATTTTTTTTAACAAACTCATAATGTTTCGACTATGCTTATGGTTTCAAACAGGGTATAAATATTTTGCGTCAAAAAGTAGACGCACCCGCGATGTTATGTAGCTTTATAAATAGAAAGCAATTATCGTTCCGTATTATTTGTTTTCTTTAGGAGATTTGAATGGCAGGCATTTTAGACTCAGTAAACCAACGCACACAGTTGGTTGGGCAGAACCGCCTAGAATTACTTTTATTTAAGCTCAGAGGGCGTCAGCGTTTTGGTATTAATGTATTTAAAGTGAGAGAAGTGCTGCAATGCCCTCCACTAACAAGCATGCCAAAATCTAATCCGTATATTCGTGGTGTTGCACATATTCGTGGTCAAACTATTTCAGTAATCGACTTATCGATGGCTGTAGGTGGGCGCCCAATCGACAACATTAAAGACAGCTTCATAATCATTGCTGAATACAATCGCTCTGTACAAGGGTTTTTAGTGGGCGGAGTTGAACGTATTGTAAATATGAATTGGGAAAAAATAATGCCACCGCCATCAGGCGCCGGACGTTATTCATATTTAACGGCAGTGACCGAAATCGAAAATGAATTAGTGGAAATTCTCGATGTAGAAAAAATTCTCAACGAAATTTGCCCAGTAAACACAGAAGTAAGTGCTGAAGTTGCACAAAGTGGCGATATTCAAAAAGATTTAGGCGAACGTATCGTATTTATTGCAGACGACTCTGCTGTTGCGCGTAATCAAGTTAAACGTGCCCTAGAGCCGTTAGGCGTGCAAACAGAGCTTGCCAAAAATGGTAAAGAAGCACTTATAAGATTAAAAGAAATAGCAGAGCTTGATTGTAAAAACGATATTACTGAGCGGGTAGCGTTACTCATCTCAGACGTTGAAATGCCAGAAATGGACGGCTATACCTTAACAGCTGAAATAAAAGCAGATCCCAAACTTGCACCTTTGCATGTTATTTTGCATACCTCTCTGAGTGGTGTTTTTAACCAAGCGATGATTGAAAAAGTAGGGGCTGATGACTTTATTGCTAAATTTAACCCAGACGAATTAGCAACAGCGGTTAAAAAGTGGGTTCATTGTGATTAACAAAAATAGGTGCTACTAACTTGAATAATAAAGATTTGCAGCAAAGTGAATACGACCAGTTTCGTTCATTTTTAGAGCAGCAATGCGGCATTGTTTTAGGTGAAAATAAACAGTATTTAGTTAAAAGCCGACTTGCTCCGTTAATGACTCGATTTAATGTGGGATCTTTGTCAGAGTTGGTTAGTAAAACACTTGGGCCTCACGAGCGGCAATTAAGAGCCGCTGTAGTTGATGCAATGACCACAAACGAAACGTTGTGGTTTAGAGATCAATACCCATTTGAGTTGCTCCAAAATAAGCTTTTTCCTGAGTTTAAAGACTTAAGGAGGCCTTTAAAAATTTGGTCTGCTGCCAGCTCGTCAGGACAAGAACCCTATTCAATAGCTATGTCAGTAGCTGAATTTAACGCCAAGCAACCAGGTGTGCTTCGTATGGGGGCACAAATTATTGGTACCGATATATCTAATACCATGCTTGATATGTGTAAAAATGCAGAATATGACGCGCTTGCACTTGCCAGAGGGTTATCTGCAGAGCGTCGTAAAAAGTTTTTTAAAGACAGCGGCAATGGTATGGCACAAGTAAACGATACAATAAAAAAACAAGTTAGTTTTAGGCACCTAAACCTGCTTGATTCTTACGCGTTAATGGGCAAGTTTGATATTATTTTTTGCCGTAATGTACTTATTTACTTTGCGCCTGAAATAAAAGCTAAAATTATTAATCAGTTTGCACAAGCATTAAACCCAAAAGGGTATTTATTTTTAGGCGCGTCAGAGTCCCTAACTGGGCTAAGTACTGAATATGATATGGTTAGATGCAACCCCGGTATCATTTATCAAAAGAAATAACTAAGTTAATTCATTTCCCTTAAACGACGCCCTCAGCGTCGTTTTTCTATTTAGATACATAACCTTATAAAAATATAACACTTCCTAATATTAATGGCTTATTTTTTGCTTTATTCATGGGTAAGTCAATTTTTTGGAGAAGGTTATGGCTATCAGTTTTGATAAAGCATTAGGTGTGCATCCGCAAGCCATGTTGATACGTTCACAGCGAGCAGAATTAATTGCAACTAATATAGCTAACGCTGATACGCCTGGCTATAAAGCAAAAGATATAGACTTTGCCTCAGCTTTAAAAGCGGCAAGGTCAACCCAGCAAAGCGGCAATACTATGGTAAGAACTAATGATAAACACATTGGTGGAGGTACTCATAGTATGGGCAGCTCTGAATCATTTCGTTTGCCAAATCAATCAGATACAGGCGATGGTAACTCGGTTGATATACAAGTGGAACGAAACTTGTATACACAGAATGCTATGGAGTATCAGGCCAGCTTGCAATTTTTAAGCGGCAGATTCAAAGGTCTGAATAAAGCTCTCGGTAGTCAAGGATAAAAATTATGAGTTTATATAATGTTTTCGATATTGCAGGTTCGGGTATGAGCGCACAAAATGTTCGCTTAAATACCACCGCTAGTAATATTTCTAATGCTAATACCATTAGTTCATCTCAAGACAAAACGTACCGAGCGCGCCAACCTGTATTTGCGGCTGAGCTAACAAAAGCTTCAGCATCAGCAAGTAACCAGCAGGGCTCCGCAGTTGGTGTTAAAGTTTTGGGCATTGTTGAAAGCGATGCTCCATTACAAATTGAATATAACCCAAATCATCCAAGTGCGGATGAAAATGGCTATATCTATAAACCCAACGTTAATGTTGTAGAGGAGATGGCAAATATGATTTCTGCCTCTCGTTCTTACCAAACAAACGTGCAAGTTGCTGATGCAGCAAAGCAAATGCTAAGTAAAACACTGTTGCTAGGGCAGCGGTAACCGAGGGTAGGTTATGAGTAACGATATTAGTACATCTTCATCCTATTTAGACTCTATACGCTGGCAAGAGCAACAAGTTGCTACCAGTGATACTGAGAGTGATGCGTTAACACAAGAAGACTTTTTCTCTTTGTTAACTCAGCAATTATCGTTTCAAGATCCCAGTAACCCTGCGGATAACGATCAAATGATTGCTCAAATGACGAGCTTTACAATGGCGCAAGGGATCAGCGATTTAAATTCAAATTTTGATAGCTTAGCGTCATCTATGACATCAAATTCAGCATTGCAAGCATCAACACTTGTTGGCAAGCAAGCTTTACTTGAGTCAAACACCTTAGATTTAAATGAAACGGGTGATGCCAGAGGCTCGNAGAAGAAGCCGTTGATAACTTAAAAATTAAAGTGACAGATGCATCGGGTCAGCTAGTGAGAACTATTGATATGGGTTCTCAATCAGCAGGTGCAGTTCGCTTTGCGTGGGATGGCAAAAATGAAGCCGGTGAGCGTTTACCTGAAGGTGAATATTCAGTAACCGCTGAAGGAAGCACTGACGGCGAATTTTCAAGCTTGCCCATTGCTACATTTAAAAACATTGAAAGCGTTAATATTAATGGCTCAAGTGGCATAATTATTAACACTAAAGAAGGTGCGGTTAGGCTGACAGATGTAGCAGAAATCGCGTAATAAATTTTAGTATTTTTCGCCTGCTAGCAGGCCACAGACTAACAGGTTAGAGGTGAATTATGAGCTTCAATATTGCATTAACCGGCCTTGCTGCCGCGCAAAAAGATTTAGACGTAACGGCAAATAATATTGCAAACGTTAATACCACAGGTTTTAAAGAGTCACGCGCTGAGTTTGCCGATGTTTACGCTTCATCAGTATTTAGCTCTGGTAAGACTAAAAATGGTGACGGTGTGCAAACAACCATGGTTGCGCAGCAGTTTCACCAAGGCTCACTGCAATTTACAAATAACTCACTTGATTTAGCAATCACTGGTGAAGGTTATTTTGCGATGACCGACGATTTATCTTCGCAAGATTTAACATATACACGTGCGGGTGCATTTAAGCTTAACCAAGATAACTTTATGGTTGACGCAAAAGGTAACTTTTTACAAGCATTCCCAGTTGATTCATCTACAGGTGATACAACGTCGGTAAGTTTGAGCACAACTGATCCAATTCAAATCCCTGATTCGTCTGGTTCTCCTCGCGCAACAGAAAATGTATTTTTGTCGTTTAACTTAGATGCAACGGCGGATCCATCAGGTCTAGATTTTGACCCTACGTCTAGTGGTACTTATAACTCATCTACGTCAACAACAGTATATGACTCTTTAGGTGAGCCGCACATCTTACAATACTTTTTTGCTAAAGAAGATGATGCCGCAGCAGGTGGTACAGATAACAGTTGGGAAGTATACGCAACACTCGATGGCAAAGTAGTTGATGGCACAACTGGTGGAGAACAAACAACGACACCTTATACACCACTGACTACCCTAGGTTTTAACTCAAGTGGTTTGCCATCAACAACAGGTGGTGTGACAAATACAAATACAACTACTTTTGATGAAATACTACTGCCAGCGGGTTCTGGTGCTGGTTTATCAACATTACTAGACAATGGTGCAACTTTCCCAGGTACTGGTATTGAGCTTAACTGGCGCGATGAAAATAACACGGCAGGACGTATCCCAACTCAGTATTCAAGTGGTTTTGAAGTAAAAGCACTCGATCAAGATGGCTCAACAGTTGGTCGTTTAGCCGGAATTGATATTGGCACAGACGGTAAAATTGTTGCTTCTTACAGTAATGGCGACTCAACATTTTTAGGCCAAGTGGCTATGGTACGTTTTCCAAACTCACAAGGGTTATCACAAGTGGGTGATACAAGTTGGAAGCAAAGTATTGATTCAGGTGAACCTGTAGCGGGTGAAGCTGGTTCGGGTACGTTTGGTGGAATTAACTCATCAGCACTTGAGCAATCAAATACTAACCTTACTAATGAGCTTGTAGACTTAATTACTGCGCAGCGTAATTACCAAGCAAACTCACGTGCGCTTGAAGTTAACTCAACAATTCAGCAAAGTATTTTGCAGATTCGATAAGTTAAACCCCATTGAATATATTAGGCTGCATTTTTGCAGCCTTTTTTATAAGTCCTCTTTGTAAGCCTTTCTAAATACCTCTCAATGTTGCGTCAAATTTAATCTGGCACCTATTTTGCATTTATAAGTTCAGAGATTTTTTATGTGAGTCGATACTATGGACAAAATGGTCTACATTGCAGCCTCTGGCGCTAAGCAAAGCCTGCAAGGGCTTGCGCTTAAAGCCAATAATTTGGCGAATGCAAATACAACAGGATTTAAAGCCGACTTTGCGCAGGCGCGTTCTATGCAAGCGTTTGGCGAAGGTTTGCCTACCCGTGTATTTTCAATGCAAGAGCGTCCGGGTTCTAACATGGTATCGGGTGGCATTGTTCAAACCGGGCGCGACTTAGATATCGCGATGAGCGATAACGCATGGCTTGCTGTGCAAGATGCCTCCGGTAATGAAGCTTACACAAAAGTGGGTACGTTAAACGTTACTGCTCAAGGCATGCTCGTAACCAGCCACGGTCGTCAAGTTATTGGCGAAGGTGGACCTGTTATTTTACCCGTCCCAGTCGAAAAAATAGGGTTTAGCCAAGATGGCGCTATTCAAGTTCGACCACAGGGCGCTCCCGCTAACTTTTTAGAAGAAATAGATACGCTTAGAGTGGTAGAAGCAAATAGCTCACAGCTCGAAAAAGGTAACGATGGTTTATTTAGACCAAAAGCAAATGTAACAGTAGATACCTCTGCCAATGTAAAAGTTTTAAGTGGTTCGCTTGAAATGTCGAATGTGAACCCTGTTCATGAAATGGTCGACATGATAAGCCACCAGCGCCAATTCGAATTACAAGTGAAATTAATGAAAACAGCTGAAGAAATTGACGAGCGTCAAGATCAGTTATTACGCATAGTTTAACTTTAAAGTGAGGACACGATTATGAATCCAGCATTGTGGATCAGTAAAACTGGGCTAGACGCTCAACAAACCGATATATCGGTTATTTCAAATAACTTAGCGAATGCGAGTACCGTAGGTTACAAAAAAAGCCGCGCTATATTTGAAGATTTACTTTATCAAAATATTAATCAACCAGGTGGTCGTTCATCGCAAGATACCGAAATGCCGTCGGGTTTAATGTTAGGTGCGGGTGCTAAAGTTGTAGCTAACCAAAAAGAGTTTACGCAAGGCAACATGTTGACCACCGAAAACTCACTAGATTGGATGATTTCTGGTGAAGGCTTTTTTGAAGTACTGCAACCAGATGGCAATATTGCTTACTCGCGCAATGGTCAGTTTACTACCGATGGCGATGGACGAATTGTTACATCGGGCGCTGGTTACGTTATTCAGCCAGAAATGAATGTACCTGATGACGCGCAATCAATTACGGTTTCGCAAGACGGCGAAGTATCTGTACGTGTTGCAGGGCAAGCCGATAACGTTGTAATTGGTCAGCTAACAATTAGTGACTTTATTAATCCATCAGGCCTTGAGCCAATTGGTCAAAACCTTTATACCGAAACCGCTGTAAGTGGTGCACCGGTACAAGGTAACCCGGGTGTTGAAGGGTTAGGGAGCATTATTCAAGGCTCACTTGAAACTTCAAACGTAAATGTAACTGAAGAGCTCGTAAACCTAATTGAAACTCAGCGTATTTACGAAATGAACTCAAAAGTAATTTCGGCCGTTGACGAAATGATGAGTTACATCAATCAACAGCTTTAATAGAGTAGGGGGAATTATGCGTAATATTATTTTATTTGCAGCGGGCACATTATTTTTAAGTGGCTGTATGTCTACGCAAAATAGTGAAGTAGTGCAGGACGACCCTTACTACGCTCCTATGTACCCCGAGCCTATTTTAGAGCCGCTGGTAGCCACAGGTTCATTGTTTAATACTCATACATCAAACGACTTATATTCTGATAAAAAAGCGCTACGTACTGGCGATATAATCACGGTTAAGTTGCAAGAGTCTACTCAAGCAACAAAAGCCGCCAAAACAGAAACAGACAAAGAAACTGAGGCAAGCTTAGACCCCGTTATTGGATTAGGTGGCCTACCTGTCAATATAGGTGGCGATAGCATTCAGTTTGGTATTGGCAGCGATTCGTCGTTTACAGGCGATTCAAAGTCAAACCAGTCAAACAGCTTAGTGGGCGATATTTCGGTTAATGTAATGCGCGTTTTACCTAACGGTAATTTAGTTATACGCGGTGAAAAATGGCTAACGCTTAATACCGGCGAAGAGTTTATTCGTTTAGAAGGGCTCGTACGCCCTCAAGACGTAAGTGCCGATAATACGGTGGAATCAAACCGTATTGCTAATGCACGTATTCAATACTCAGGTAAAGGGCAAACGCAAGAAGCGCAAAGTCCTGGTTGGCTTACACGTTTCTTTAGCAGTTCGCTGTTTCCATTTTAGAGGGTAACAACATGAATAGCCTTAAAGCTTTATGTTTAGTTGTGTTATTAGGTTGGCATTTTACTGCCAGTGCTGAGCGCATAAAAGATGTGTCTATGGTTGAAGGCGTACGCTCTAACCAGCTAGTTGGTTATGGCTTAGTGGTTGGTTTACCGGGCACTGGCGAGCAAAACTCATATACACAACAAAGTTTTAGAGGCATGTTGAACAGCTTTGGTATTACGCTACCTTCAACTCAAAGTCCTAAAATTAAAAATGTTGCCGCTGTGGCGGTGCATGCAGAACTACCTGCATTTAGAAAGCCTGGGCAAGCAATCGATATTACGGTTTCTTCTATTGGTAGTGCAGGCAGCTTACGTGGCGGTACTTTACTACAAACTTTTTTAAAAGGTGTAGACGGTAACGTGTACGCAATTGCACAAGGTAGTTTAATTGTCGGTGGCTTAGGCGCACAAGGCCTTGATGGTAGTAGAGTTGTAATTAACACCCCTACAGTTGGTCGTATACCAAATGGCGCTACAGTTGAGCGCGCCGTGGAAAGCCCATTTATGCAAGGCGATTACATTACTTTTAATTTAAACCGCCCAGACTTTACAACGGCAAAACGCCTAGAAAAAACAATTAATGACTTAGTTGGCCCAAATAGCGCACAGGCAATTGATTCTGTTTCTATTCGTGTTATAGCTCCACGCGATGCATCCCAACGTGTATCGTACTTATCGACACTCGAAAACTTAGAGTTTAAGCCAGCTGATATGGCCGCTAAAATTATAGTTAACTCGCGCACTGGTACAATTGTCATTGGTAAAAACGTTAAGCTTCAGCCTGCCGCTATAACTCACGGTGGCTTAACAGTAACAATTGCAGAACAACAAAACGTGTCACAACCAAACCCGCTAGCAAACGGTGATACTGTTGTCACGCAGCAGAGCATTATTGATGTAAATCAAGATGACTCGCGCGCCTTTGTATTTAATCCAGGTGTAAGCCTTGACGATTTAGTTCGCGCAATTAACGAAGTAGGCGCAGCGCCTGGTGATCTAATGGCTATTTTAGAAGCACTAAAAGAAGCCGGCGCAATTAACGGACAGTTAGTTGTTATATAAATAACTCAAGCCAATAAATAACGTATTACTTAAGCCCTATATTTTTGAAACAAGATATAGGGCTTTTTATTTACAGCAACTTAAGTTTATTATTTTTATCTCCCTCGTTTTATCGGTAGTGGCTCAATTTTTGCATTTTTAACTGCATTATTCATTTTGTGTCAAAAAGCCGATGGAAACTAATCACCTCGATAAACAAAACTTTTTTGATTTAGGCAACTTAGATTCACTTCGTAAAGAAGCCTTAACCAGTGGCGATGCATCAACTGATGCATCTAAAGCTGCGCTCAAAAAAGCGGCCGCACAATTTGAAGCTATTTTTACGCAAATGCTGCTCAAAGGAATGCGCAAAGCTAACGAAGCATTTGAAGACAAAGACAGCCCATTTAATTCAAGTGGCGTAAAGTTTTTTGAAGAAATGCACGACCAGCAACTTTCAACAGAGCTTTCTTCAAATGGCTCATTAGGCCTTGCCGATTTAATTGTTCAGCAGTTATCGCCTGAGTCTAAAAACTTTATGCCAGGCTCGGTGCTTAGAACAACCAACGATATTTTTAGCGATACACAAGTGGGATCTGCTCTTCCTCATGAGCAAAAAAATAAGCAATCCGATCTTATCGTTAATAACACTAAAGCCGATATTGCTGAGCCTAAAGTCGATACTGCAGGGTCTAAAACCGATAGCCCAACATTTAAAAATGCAGAAGAGTTTGTAAGTTCAGTGTGGGAACACGCTAAAACTGCAGCGCAAAAAATTGGTTTAAACCCAGCTGTAATGGTTGCACAAGCGGCACTTGAAACCGGTTGGGGTAAACACATTATTAATAAAAGTGACGGTGGCAGCTCAAACAACTTATTTAATATTAAGTCAGATAAAAGCTGGGAAGGCGACAAAGCAAGCAAAGTAACGCTTGAGTTTGAGCAAGGTACACCCGTTAAAAAACAAGCCAGCTTTAGAGCCTACGATTCAATTAAAGATAGCGTGAACGACTTCGTTGATTTTTTAACGCAAAACCCACGCTACAAAGAAGCATTACAAAATACTGCAAAACCAAATGACTTTTTAGATTCATTACAAAAAGCAGGTTATGCAACCGATCCAAATTATGCCAGCAAAATAAAAAAAGTGCTCAATAGCAGCCAGCTAAAAGACATTGCGGCAAACGTGATCCGCCAAGGAGTAGAGTAACATGTCGTTTAATTTATTAAACATTGCCAGTTCTGGGGTTAGAGCAAGTTCGGAGCTACTGCAAACGACAAGTAAAAATATCGCCAATGTTAATACCGAAGGCTATGTGCGCGAGCGTACAGAGTTTACTACTATGGTTGATAACCAAGTAGGGCGAGGCGAAACATACCGATTATTAAACGAGTTTGCTCAGTCACAGCTAAATCGTGACACCTCTAATAAATCGTTTTTCGATCAGTTTATTACTGAGGCTAATCGAGTTGATACTATTTTTTCTGAAGAGTCGAATAACCTTTCGACTGGTATTAACTCTTTATTTAATAATGTACAAGAAGCGCTAAATCAGCCGTCGTCTACCGTTGCTCGCTCATTAGTAATGACAGATGCGCAAAGCTTAATTGAGCAAATGGATAGGCTTTCGGGCATCGTGCTTGATCAAAAAAGTATAGTAAACGAGCAGCTCGAAATATTTTCAGATGAAGCAAACTCACTCATTCAAAGTATTAGTACGCTAAATCAAAATATTGCAGCAGTTAATGGCACTAATAATGCCGCAGATGCGAGCTCTACCTATAACGAACGAGATAAAGCAATACGCGACTTATCAGAGCTAATAGACATAGAAACGCTTGATGGTCCAAATGGCGAAAAACTCGTTTTTATGGGCACAGGCGAAGCGGTTGTTATGCAAAATGGCGCATTTAACTTATTTTCGATGACAGGGGATCCTGATCCTAACTTTAAAGAATTCACGCTTGACGTTAATGGTGGCAAAGCAGTGCCGCTTGAAGTTGATGTAAGTAAGCTTAAAGGAAAAATTGGCGGCTTACTTGCTTTTAGAGATGACATATTAGTCCCTGCGCAAAACCAAATTGGTCAAATGGGCTTAGCGATAGCTGATGCATTTAACGAACAAAACAAACTCGGTATGGATGCAACAGGTCAGCTAGGGGGTAATATTTTTAATATACCTACCGTTGGCGCTTATGCGTATCAAGCTAACACGGGCACTGCAGGTATGACTGCAACGGTAGAGCCAGGTAAAGGCAGTGAACTTCCTGCCAGTGACTTTATTATTACCTATACAGGCAATGCCAACGAAGTAAGTATTCAGCCTATAGATAACAAAGGCGATCCGTTAGGGCAGCCTTCACTTGCTGATATATCGTCAGGTGTTATTGATTCATCGACTATAACCTCAGGCGAATCATTTGGTCTTCAAGTAAATGTATCTGGGGCAGGTGTTGAAGGCGATCAGTTTCAAATAAAACTTAATTCAGATGCCGCTTCAAGTATTACACTTGCAACAGGGCGCGCAGAAGATTTAGCATTAGCATCACCTATTCGTACAGCAAACAGTATAGATAATATAGGTACCGCTACTATTTCAGCCGGAGAAGTAACAAGTGTTACCTCCGGTGGTTTTACTTCAACACCAAGCTTAACGAACGGTGAAATAACGCTTGTTAAAACAGGTAATGCTAACGAATATCAAATTACTGATAATAGCGGAACGAATACTTTTACTATTACGCCTCCTGCAAAAGGAATGTTATCGCAAGCGGGTGCTCCATTTGATACCTACGGATTCGATTTTGATATAGAAGGCACACCCGCAACAGGCGACACCTTTACACTTGAGTTTAACGAAGGCGGTTTTGACGATAACCGTAATGGTTTAAAATTAGCTGATTTACAAAATGGTGAGTTAGTACGCTTAAACGTAGAAACAACAGCAACGGCCGATAACCATAAAACGTTCAACCAAGCTTATTCAGGATTAGTGAGTGATATAGGTGTTATAACTGGCCAAGCAATCACAAGTGGGGCTGCATTTGACGCTTTAGCACAGCAATCTGAGGCATGGTATGAATCACTATCTGGTGTAAACCTTGATGAAGAGGCCGCAAATTTACTGCGTTTTCAACAATCATATTCAGCATCAGCACAAGTTTTAGCAGCAGCTCAAGAAATTTTTGACACCTTATTAAATGCGGCGAGGTAATTATGCGTTTATCAAATAATTTAATGTACCAAAACAACATAAATAAAATACTCGACAACCAACAAGGTGTTGCAAATGCTCAAGAGCGAGTAACAACAGGTGAAAAGTATTTAACCACCTCAGAAGCGCCAGCTGCTATTTCGCAAGCTATGCTGTATTCAAATAAAATACAAACTAATGAGCAATACACTAAAAATATCGATCAGCTAAATGGCCGCCTAGAAACTGAAGAAAGCGTATTACAAAGTATAAATAGTAATATTCAACAAGCGCAAGAACTCACTATTCAAGCAGGTAATGGTGCGTACACTAAAGACGATTTAAAATCGATTGCATCAGAGCTTAGTGGTATTCAACAAACGCTAGCTAACTTAATGAACACTCGATCAGAAGACGGAAAATTCATATTTTCAGGATATCAAGACAGCACGCAGCCTTATCAGTTTGATTCTGCGGCGGGTGAGTACACCTATAATGGCGACCAAGGCCAGCACCAAATAACTATAGCTGAAGGGGTATCAATTAAAGCGAGTGATAACGGCTTTGATACGTTTGAAAAAACTAACGCGCGATTAAATGTAGAATCTAACACGGCAAGTGTTTCAGGCTCTATTACAGCGGCAAGTGTATATGTTGACGGCCAAGCTGAGTTTGATAAGTTTCATCAAGCAAATTACAACGCAGACCCAACAGCTCTAGCAACTGCAAATACATATAGTGTATTAGTAAGCGCAGGTGCTACGGCAACAGATCCACAAACATACGAAATATACCGAGACGGCGCAGCACTAATCCCTGCAGTAACAGGCGAAGTTACTGATGAGTCTATCGATTTTGCAGGTATGAAAATTGAATTTGAAGGCACAGCACCAGGCCAACTCGATTTTAGACTTGAAAAACCAGGCAAAGAAAACGTACTTAATACGTTGCAATCGCTTATTACAGGTTTAAATGACGGCACACTTGAGGGTGATGACTTTCAGCAAGTACTTGCTGATGGCTTAGTGCAATTACAAAACGCCAGCGAGCAAGTTGTGTTTACCCAAGCAAGTTTAGGTGGACGTATGAACGCACTTGAAAGAGTAAGCGATTCAAACTTAGCACTCGATATTCAAAATAAAAGTAATCGCTCTAACTTAGTTGAAGTTGATATGGCAGAAGCTATTAGCGAACTAACCAAACAAGAAACGGCACTGCAAGCATCGCAAGCCACTTTTGGCCGTTTAACTAACCTCTCGTTATTTGATTACTTATAAGCAGAAATACCTTGCCGCTTTACCCACTTTAAAGCGGCAATACTTTGCGGCAAAAATCGGCTACAAAACCGCGGCAAAAAAATGTCACTCCCTTCTAAAATAACTTCACTATTTATTTACAATTCAATAAATTATATATTTCCAATTAAAAACAACAACTTAAAAATAAATTAAAGTTGGCACAGTAAATGCTTTTCTTATTGTAAGAAATTATCGAACAGTGGTTCCTGTTAAATCGTGTTGAACCACACTCTGTTTAAACCTAGGAGATGGTAAAATGGCATTAACAGTAAATACTAATGTGTCGTCACTAAACGCACAACGTAACTTAACTAAATCTGGCGAAGGCTTAGCTACTTCAATGGAACGCTTATCATCGGGCATGCGTATTAATAGCGCAAAAGATGATGCCGCCGGCCTACAAATTTCAAACCGCTTAACCTCACAGGTAAATGGACTAGCAGTTGCTCAGAGAAATGCTAATGATGGTATTTCAATGGCGCAAACGGCTGAAGGTGCAATGCAAGCTTCGACTGATATATTACAACGTATGCGAGAACTGGCATTGCAGTCTGCGAATGGTTCTAATTCAGATTCTGATAGAGAAGCGTTGCAGAAAGAGGTAAGCGCTTTACAAACCGAGTTAACTCGTATCTCAGATACAACATCATTTGGTTCTCAAAAGCTATTAGATGGCTCGTTTGGGACTAAAAGCTTTCAAGTTGGTGCTAATGCAAATGAGACTATTTCAATGAGCTTAAGTAGTATTGCATCCACTGATATAGGAACAAATCAATTAACTCTAGCAGGGACCGGTTTAGGTGCTGCTGTTACTGGTACTGGTAATAATGGAGTAACTACATTAAGCCCAGCTGTAACTATAACAGGTAAAGACGGGCAAGCTAAAGCATTTGCCACTACAGCAAACGATGGAGCAGATACTCTCGCTACCTTAATTAACTCAAAGACTACGGATACAGGCGTAACAGCAGATGCAAGAACCGTAGTCGCAATAGATACATTAAGTGCATCTGGAGCTACTTCGTTTACATTGAATGGATCATCAATTACAGCAACAACATCTAGTCAGACTGATTATATTTCTATTGCAGAAGCTGTAAATGAAAAATCAGGTGCGCATGGCGTTACAGCTACTGTTGATGAAACGTTAGGTCTTGTATTGACCGATGAAAGTGGAAAAGACATTACAATTGGAGCATTAACTGGTGCTACAGCATCTATTCGCGCCGTTGAGCACGACGGAAAAACAGCGAGTACCACTGTGTTGGCCACAGCAACCTCAGCAACAGTTGCAGGTTCTATTAAATTGAATTCTACTGAATCATTTGCAGTTGCTAGTGCTAATGTTGTAATCGAGCCTACAGGGGCACAAGTGTCCGCGAGCGTTGATGTTGGTACTATTAATTTAGGAACAACAAAAGGAGCGCAAGATGCGCTGGATATTATTGACGGAGCTCTTTCACAAATAGACTCTCAACGGGCTAGCTTAGGTGCAATTCAAAACAGATTTGGCCATACAATTAGTAATCTTGCAAATATTCAAGAAAATGTATCAGCGTCGCGTAGTAGAATTCAAGATACTGATTTTGCTACTGAAACAGCACAAATGACAAAAAATCAGATATTACAACAGGCCGGTACTTCAATTCTTTCTCAAGCTAACCAAATACCACAAGCTGCAATTAGTTTATTAGGCGGTTAGAGTTTAGTTTATTATTTGACGTAATAAGAAGGCTCCAATATAGAGCCTTCTTTTTTATATGGAGACGTTATGGGAATTAAAGAAAAGCTAAATAAGGCTTCTGTACTTTATAAGCAAAAAAAATTTGATTCGGCGAATGAAATTTTAAAAAAATTATTAAAAAAAAATCCTAAACTATTTGATGCTTTACAATTAATGGCACTTACACTTCATGGAATGAAAAGGTTTGATGAAGCTATCGAGTTATTTAATAAAGTTATAACTAAGAATCCACAGCATGTTGAAAGTGTTAACAATTTAGCTAATGTCTATAGTGATATGGGTCAATTGAAATTAGCTGAAAGTACTTATTTAAAAGCAATTAATATTAATAATGCTTATGGCGACGCGTTAAATAATCTAGCAAACGTACAACGTAAATTAGGCGACTATATTGGCGCGGAAAAGAATTACAACAAGGCAGTCTTATGTGAGCCAAGTAAAGCAGAGTACTATTTAAATTTAGGAGTGCTATTCAGCGAACGAGGGCTATTTGAATTAGCCCTTAATGTACAATTAAAAGTTTTAGAATTAGATCCAAGCCAGTCAATCGTATACTTTCATATATTTAATAACTTTATGTTTTTACACCGTTATCAAGATGCTCTGGAGTTCGCCGATTTAGGCTTGATAAATCATCAGTTAAATGACTTTCAGTTATGTGAGCTATTGATAGGGAAAGCTATTTTATTTTGGCTTTCCGGTAATGATGATGAAGGGCTAGAAGCGCTCGCTTTGAGTGAAATGATCCATCGGATAAATTCAGAGAACATAAATTTGAAAAACCATCGAGTGTTTCATAACTTACTCAAGTATTTATATCGATATAGGCAAACAAACCGACAAGTCTATGAGGCTAATGAATTACCCACTATTTATTTTATTTCTGAAAGCCATGGTTTTTCAGCAAATGGTATTACAGTTGAACACGAAAATGAAAAGCACAAAATAAAGTCTCTTTTTATTACTGGCGCTAAAATATTCCACTTTACTAAAAATGATGAACATAAATGCAAGGCTAGCCTAAATGTTCTGTTGAGCAATTTGCCCAAAGGAAGTACCTTAGCACTTGGGTTTGGTGAGATTGACTGCAGAATAAATGAAGGAGTTTTAAAATACAGCGTTAAATATAATAAAAACCCGCTTTCTATTATTGATGATATGTTGGAAAAATATATAGCTATACTTAATAATGCAGCAAGCCTTAGAGAATATTCACTCATTATATATGGTGTGCCTTCACCGCATCCCTTAGTTGTCGAAGGGCTAACAAAAGAGCAAGCAGAGGAGTTCAAAAATTTAGTTTTTCACTTTAATCATCAGCTTTATTTACAGTGTAAGAAAAGTGAAATTCCATTCTTAGATGTATACAAGCTTACGAATAACAATGGTGTTAGTAATTTAAAGTACCACAACGATTATGTGCATGTTAAGCCTGAAACTTTACCAAAACTTTTTGAATTGTTGAGCGAAGTATAAAAAAATAAAAAAAATATTAAAGTAATTCTTCAGACTGCCGTTAACTTAATCAGTACGGAGCTTGAACATATAATTGTGACAGCTCTTGGTTAAATCAAAACAGCAATATTACGAAAGTAATCAGGAGTTTTATTATGATTTCAGTAAACACAAATGTATCTTCATTAAACGCTCAACGTAACCTTTCTCAATCAGGTTCAGACTTAGCGACTTCAATGGAACGTCTATCATCAGGTATGCGTATTAATAGCGCGAAAGATGATGCGGCAGGCCTTCAAATTTCAAACCGTTTAACATCACAAGTAAATGGTTTGGGTGTAGCACAACGAAATGCGAACGATGGCATCTCAATGGCACAGACTGCTGAAGGTGCAATGTCAGCATCAACGGATATATTGCAACGCATGAGAGAGCTTGCACTCCAGTCAGCTAACGGTTCAAACTCAGACTCAGATAGAGAAGCTTTACAAAAAGAAGTTAGTGCATTGCAAACTGAATTAACACGTATCTCAGACACAACATCTTTTGGTTCACAAAATCTGTTAGACGGTAGTTTTGGAACAAAAAGTTTCCAAGTAGGCGCTAATGCTAACGAAACAATCTCTATGAGTTTAGGTAGTATAGCTGCTTCTGACATTGGCACTAATCAGTCTATACTTGCAGGTACTGCATTAGGAGCTGCCAATGCTAGTGGTACAGCTAATGGAGTTACAGCAATTTCTCCAGCAGTTACACTGACAGGTAAGGATGGTAAAGCAACAGCATTTGCTACTGGGCTAGCACAAACTGCAGAATCGCTTGCTAATGATATTAATGCTAAAACATCAGATACAGGAATTGTTGCTGACGCAAGAACAATTGCAGGTATAAATGGTATAATTGGCTCTGGTGCAGTGTCATTTTCGTTAAACGGTTCAACTATATCAGCTACCACATCAAGTACAACTGACTATAGCTCAATTGCTGAAGCTGTAAATGAAAAGTCGGGTTCACATGGTGTTACAGCTACAGTGGATGATACTAAAGGTTTAGTTTTAACTGATGAGAGCGGTAAAGATATTAAAATAACTGCTATGACTGGTATGACAGCTGCTATTAGCGGTTATGAAGCTGATGGAAAAACTTTAGCTGGTGTGGCCTTAGCTGCTACTTCAACTGAAGGTGTTGTATCTGGTTCGATTAAATTAAACTCAACTGAGTCATTTGCTGTCTTAGGCGCCGATGCTTCTATTGAGTCAACCACTGCCGCAGTTTCTAATAGCGTTAACGTTGGAGAGGTTAATTTAGGAACAACATCTGGAGCGCAAGATGCTTTAGATATCATTGACGGTGCATTAGCTGAAATAGACTCTCAAAGAGCTAGTTTAGGTGCGCTTCAGAATCGCTTTGATTACACCATAAGTAATTTAGCAAACATTGAAGAAAATGTGTCGGCTTCGCGTAGTCGTATTCAAGATACAGACTTTGCAACTGAAACCGCAGAGATGACGAAAAACCAAATATTGCAACAAGCGGGTACGTCAATCTTGTCGCAAGCGAACCAGTTACCACAGGCAGCACTTAGCTTATTAGGTTAATAAGCTAAAAGTAATAGCTTAATGGTTAGCTAACTAATACATAAAGTCAGTATTAGTATTTAAAAAAGGAGGTGGCTTTAGCTACCTCCTTTTGTGGTTTAAGAATATAAACTAAGCTATTGTTGGTTTAATTAAGTGAAAAATAGGAATCTGTTATGAATACAATTACTTCAAACGCAGAAATTACAACATTACCGACCCCCGTTGCTGGTGATGATAAGCAAGTAGGGCAAGCTGCTCACTCTTTAACTGAGCGAGCGATTGATGATGTAAAGCAGACGGAAGCGCAAAATCAACAAAAATTACAGCAAAACCAATACAAAAATAACAATCAAGATGAAAAAGCTCAGCCGTTAGAGCGCGAACAACTAGAACAAATGGCGCAACAATTGCAGGATTTTATGGGTGAAATGAACCGAAGTTTACAATTTAAAGTTGATGAAGATTCAGGTCGCGATGTAATCAAAGTGCTTGATAAAAACAGTGGCGAAGTTATTAAGCAATATCCTTCTGAGGAAGTTTTGAGTTTGGTTTCTAAATTGTCTGAATCTGCAGGTATTTTAATTGATCAAACAGTTTAGTAAGCACCTATAAGTGTTAACTTATAAAAGTTAGCTGGTTTATTTTTAAGTATTGAAGAGGTGAAGTATGGCTATTTCGTTTACTGGTTTAGGTTCTGGATTAGCAGTATCAGATATTGTTGATGCACTAGTAAATGCAGAACAAGCACCTGCTGAAGCTCGATTAAATACAAGAGAAGGCAAGTTAACAACTGATATTTCAGCTGTAGGCGCACTTAAGTCTGCGCTCGAAAAAGTGCAAACGTCAATGGAAGCATTGGGCGATAGTGATAACTATCAAAAGCGAACAGCATCTGGCAATGATGATTTTATATCAATTAGTGCAGATCAAGACGCTCAACCAGGTAGCTACAACGTAAAAGTGGATGCATTAGCGCAAGCTCATAAGTTATCATCCCCTGCATTTGCAGCAGACGAAGCAATTGGTGCTGGCGTAATTACGATAGGTTCTGGCACAAATAGTTTTTCTACGGTTTTATCGGCTACAAACACGTTAGAAGATTTACGAGACCAAATTAATAACGGCCCTTTTACTGGCAGTGATAGCAATGATTCTGTTGTTGCAACTATAATAACCAGCGATACCGGTCAGCATTTAGTGCTTACAAGTAAAGAAACCGGCGAAGACAACGCAATTACAATAACTGTACAAGACGATGACGGTAATAATACTGATACAGGTGGCCTATCTCGGTTAGCTTATGATGTATCAGACGCAGACCCAGCTAATCACACTACTAATCTTACTGAAGTAAACGCTGCGCAAAACGCACAAATAACGATTGATGGCACGTTAACTGTATCAAGCAATACTAATGAATTTAGTAATGTAATTGATGGCGTGGATATAACAGCTAAAAAATTACATGATGTTGACGACGACATTAGTGATATATCGGTTACCGAAAATAACAATAATATAAAATCTGGGCTAGAGAATTTCATTGAAAGTTACAATGATCTGCTTGAACTTAGTAAAAATTTAGGTGCGTCTAGTACTGATGGTGTAGGTGTCATGGCTGGTGATTCGCTGCTTCGTGGTGTTATGTCAAAGCTCCGTAGTGAAATCACCGAGTCAATTGACTTAGGTGATGGTAATTCGTTATCACTTTCGCAATTAGGTGTTGAAACAGATCGCTACGGTGTTTTAACCCTAAATACAGAAACATTGGATGAGCAAATAGACTCTAATGTAGATCTGGTGCAACAGTTTTTTATTGGCACAGATGAAGATGAAGGTGGTTTTGCTCAGTCCTTCGATGAGCTAATGAGCTTTTATACAGATTCTGACGGTATTATCCAAAACCGAATAGACAGTAAAACGAACCAACTTGATGATTTAGATGATGATCGCTTGGATCTTGCCAGTAAAATGGAGTCGCTATCTTCTCGATTATATGCTCAATATAATGCGATGGATTTATTAGTGGCGAGCCTTAATAACACCAGCAGTTATGTTCAAGCTCAATTAGAGAATATGCCAGGCGTAGTAAGAGATAACTCTTAGTAGATAAATGTAATATTAAATTAATAGCTAAATTAAGAAAACACAAAAAAACCGTTATTTAAAACGGTTTTTTTGTGTTTTCTATTTGAGTAGATTTTAGCGACTTGCTTTATAAGCTTTAATCGCCTTATCTGATTTTTTATGTTTAATAATAGCTTTAGATGATTCGTTTTTTGCACCATTCGCTTTTACTAAAATAGTATTGATACGAAGCTGAATTAATTCTAATTCCTCCGCACTTGGGCCGTCGCTGCTTTCGCACCATTGCTTTAGTTCAGTATTTAAAGTGTCTAAAAGAGGCTGAGCTTCATCTGCATTATCATCATTTACTAAGACTTCAATTTTACTAAGCAACGTTTGTATGAGCTCAGAGCTGTTTGTTAGTTGCTCTGAAGATGTTGGCGAGTCCATAATTGAAATTAAACCGCAGGGCTGCGTTGATCTAGCGGGATGTTATCCCAGCCTTCTTTAATTTCTTTAACAATACTTGATACTTCAATAATAGCTTCAATATCGTTATTTATGTTCGCTTGCGTTAAACGGCGTTGGCAGTAATCGTAAAGTGCCAATAAATTGTTAGAAATACTAGGGTCTTGCTCTACTTCTAAATTAAGTGCGTCTTGCAGTGCGCCAAATAATAAAACACAGGCTGAAATATTTTCACCTTTTTTTTGTATTTCTTTGCGCTCAATAAACCCTTTTGTTGCTGCTAAGCGACCGATGATATTACTGAATATAAGGTTTATTTGTTCGTAAGGGGCCATTTCGGCAATGCTACTAGCACGAACTTGACCGTATTTTTTTACTGAGACATGAGCCATGGGAAAATCCTAAAATTTAAAACGATAAAATTATGTGAAAGCTATTATAAAAATTTATATAAAAAATCAATAAAGCTTTTATACTTTTATAAGAACAAAGCAATATTAATGCCAAGCATTTTCACTTATCTATGTATCGGCATTTGTAACTTCAACTTAAATTTATAATTGAGTTTATTTACTAACAATAGCATTTTTATTGCCGAGTAAATTAATTTTTAGGACTAAGTTATAGTTAGGTAATAGTTAAGTAACGGCTAAGTTAAAACTATAACTCATACTTAATGATTAACTATTAAGTATGATTGACTTAACTAGCCCGCCTGTTTTTTGGCGTTTATGTCAAAAAACTGCCGCTATCACTTGCATCCATGCTGAACTGGCTTACAATTTAACTAATTATACAAATNCGGCTCGCTAAATATGATCTTGATTTTAGATAATAATAACAACCGCGCAATAGGATTAAATGCTTCACTTGGCTTTATTGGTGAAGCTGTACAACTATTAAGCGAAGACTGCTTTGAACAAGAATGCAAAAAATATCAGCAGCAAGAATGCATGATTATTTTAGGAGCGTTGCAATCACTTGACCACGAAAGCTTAATTAAACGCTATCCAACATTACCGTTTTTATTAATTGGTGAAACGCTAAAACCATTATTGAGTATAGCTAATGTGGTGGGGCTTATTTGCGAGCCATTTAATCACGAAGTGACAACGCAGTTACTTCACGATTGTCAGCAGTATCAGCGTATGCTGCCTAATGAGCATAAGCATACTAAACCACACAAAACCTTTGACGGGCTAGTTGGTGAAACAGAGGCCGTAAAAGATGTTCGCTTTTTAATTGAACAAGTGGCAAAAACCGACGCCAATGTTTTAATTTTAGGCGAATCAGGCACAGGTAAAGAAGTGGTTGCCCGTAATGTACACTTGCTTTCAAAGCGTATTAATGGACCGTTTGTACCAGTTAACTGTGGTGCTATTCCGGCAGAACTGCTCGAAAGTGAACTATTTGGCCACGAAAAAGGCGCGTTTACTGGTGCTATATCGGCTCGTAAAGGGCGGTTTGAACTAGCTCAAGGTGGGACGCTATTTTTAGATGAAATAGGCGATATGCCACTGCAAATGCAAGTTAAATTGCTGCGAGTATTGCAAGAACGCAGCTACGAGCGTGTTGGTGGTACAAAGGCTATTCAGGCTGATGTACGCGTTATTGCGGCCACGCATCGTAACCTAGAAACAATGATTGAAGAGGGCAGTTTTAGGGAAGATTTATATTACCGCTTAAATGTATTTCCTATCGAAAACCCATCGCTAAGTGAGCGAGCTGATGATATTCCGCTGCTTTTAAAAGAGCTAATGCGCCGTGTTAACGACCAAACAGGTTCTACCGCTAAGTTTACAGAGCGAGCAGTTGAGAGCTTAAAAGAACATACTTGGCCTGGTAATATTCGTGAGCTTGCTAACTTAGTGGAGCGTATGGTTATTATGTTTCCTGAAAAAGTGGTCGATATTCCCGATTTACCTAATAAATATCGTTACATTGAAGTTGAAGCCTACGAGCCTGAATACCCCGAAGAGTTAATGGAAAAAGACGCCTTTAACGACATATTTAGTACAGGCTTTAGTGATTACGAAACTGAGCCAGACGCTGAGTTTAGCCAAACGGGTAGTGGGCTATTGCCTGATGATGGTATTGAACTTAAAGATTATTTAGCAGAGCTTGAGATTAGCTTAATAACCCAAGCTCTAGAGCGCTATGATTATGTTGTAGCTCGCGCTGCAGAAATATTAGGTGTACGCAGAACCACACTCGTTGAGAAAATGAAAAAGTATAATCTATCACGGGATTAAGGTTTAAAAGCAGCTGTCAGTGTTTAGTTATAAATTGGCCAAACACAGTAGATAAATAACCCCTCGTTTTGTAGGTGCGGTTTTATACCGCACTTTACTTAAAAATATTAGCAAGAGCGCGAAGTAAATTCGCACCTACACGGTTTTTACTTTTGTTGTTACGCTAGACTTGCACGCGTGAAAAACAAGACTTTTAATCACTTCTTTTAATCACTTAATTAAAACGTTATTTTACAAAGAGAAAAAACGAGGGTAAATGAGAAGCCATAGTCAACTTACGCTTTACTTATCTAGAGCGCAGCGTCTCTTAACCTCTTTGTGAACAAATTACTTTTGTGGTTATAAATCACTTACCCACTAAAAGCTTTAATAATTTCTTCTTTTCTAAAACAATCATTACTGTGATCGTTAACCATACCGCAGGCCTGCATATGAGCGTAAACCGTTGTAGGGCCTAAAAACTTAAAACCCCGTTTTTTTAAATCTTTAGCAAATGCGGTTGATGCCTCTGTAATTGCTGGGTAGTCTTCAATGTTATTTAAATTACTTATAATCGGCTTATTACCCACAAACTGCCATTGGTAGTTACTAAAACTTCCAAATTCATTTTGTATTTCTATAAAGCGCTTTGCGTTGTTAACAGTTGCCGAAATTTTTAAGCGATTGCGCACAATACCCTCATCAAGCATTAATCTCTCAATGTCATCTTGTGTGAATTGGGCTACTTTTTTTACATCAAAATTAGCAAATGCTTTTTTATAACCGCTGCGCTTTTTTAAAATTGTGTACCAGCTTAAGCCGGCTTGCGCGGATTCAAGCGTGATAAATTCAAACAGCTTTGTATCATCATAAAGGGGGACGCCCCATTCTTCATCATGGTAAATAACGTAGTCGGGTTTAGCGGTGTCGAGCCACGGGCAACGGCACTTTATTTGCTCACTCATTATTATTCCTTTTTGCGTGCGTCATTTTTATGTCGCTCAAATTGTTGATGTAACTTAATGATAAGTATGCAAATAAATTTTGGTATAAATCGTGCATTTAGACATATATCTACATCAATTCGAGATTTGATTATGGCCCTTGCTAGCGTGCTAAAACCACAGTTTTTTTCTGCAAATCAGTATAACCCATGTTTACTTCAAGAGGAGTACATTGGTGAATTAAGCGATCTGCGCAAGCAAGCAAGTTGGCTTTCGCATTTGGTTGATACAATGCCAGCAGGCGTGGTTGTACTTGATGGCAAAGGGTTGATTGCAAAAGCGAATCAAATAGCGATTGATATGCTTGGCGAGCCACTTGAAGGCGAACGCTGGTTTAATGTTATTCAGCGCTCTTTTAGGCCGCATCAAGATGATGGTCACGAAGTGTCTTTAAAAGACGGGCGCCTAATAAAACTTGATATTACCGCTTTAGCACCAGAGCCTGGACAACTTATTTTAATGACGGATTTAACCGAAACTCGCCGCTTACAAAAGCGTGTTGCACATATGCAGCGATTAAGCGCGCTGGGTAAAATGGTTGCGTCATTAGCGCATCAAGTCCGTACGCCGCTCTCAGCCGCTATGCTTTATGCTGCTAATTTAGGGTCTAAGCGCTTACCCGAAGCATCTCGCGATAGTTTTCAAACAAAGTTAATGTCGCGCTTAAAAGATTTAGAAACTCAAGTAAACGACATGCTTTTATTTGCTAAAAGTGGCGATCAGCAAGTTGTTGAGCAAGTTTCAATGCAGCAGCTTTTAACAGAAGTTAAAGCAGGCGCTGATGCGATGGTCGCACTTAATGAAAGTGAACTGGATGTAAGTTTACCAGAGCCAGATATACAAATAGTCGGTAATAAAACGGCATTGGCCAGTGCTATTCAAAATCTTGTGCACAATAGTATTCAAGTTATTGGCGGCGGTGCAAAAGTAAAAATTAGCGCACAAAGAGATTTAAAAGATTTAGATATGGTTCGTATTAGTGTGAGCGACAATGGCCCAGGTGTTGATTTAAGCCAAAGCGATAAAATCTTTGAACCATTTTTTACTACAAAAAGTCAGGGCACAGGCTTAGGGCTTGCTGTAGTGAGTTCGGTGGCTAGTGCACACCAAGGCCGTGTTGATGTGACTAATAATACGCATGGTGGTGCCTGCTTTAGCTTGTTACTGCCTATTAAGGCAACATCTAAATTAGAGGGTTCATTATGAGTAACACTATTTTAGTTGTCGAAGATGACGCTGGGCTTCGTGAAGCCTTAATAGATACCCTTGAAATGTCGGGTATTGAATGTGTTGCAGCGAACAGTGCTGAGCAAGCAATGATATTGCTTAAAAAAGATCAATTTTCGCTTGTTGTAAGCGACGTGCAAATGGGCGCAATGAGTGGACTTGATTTACTACGCAGTATTAAATTAAACCACCCTGATTTACCTGTATTAATGATGACGGCGTACGCCACAATTGACGATGCAGTAGAAGCCATGCGCCTAGGTGCAATTGACTACATGGCTAAACCATTTGCACCTGAAGTGCTGTTAAATATGGTGAGCCGTTATTTGCCTGAAAAAGCAAAAGAAACCGACGGACCTATTGTTGCCGACCCAACTAGTATTCAATTATTGGAGCTTGCGAGTAAAGTAGCACGCTCTGATGCAAGTGTAATGGTACTTGGCCCAAGTGGTTCAGGTAAGGAAGTACTCGCTCGTTATATTCATGATAAGTCGAGTCGTTGTAATGAGCCATTTGTGGCGATTAACTGCGCGGCTATTCCTGAAAATATGCTCGAAGCCACTTTATTTGGTTACGAAAAAGGGGCTTTTACAGGCGCGATTCAAGCATGTCCGGGTAAGTTTGAGCAAGCACAAGGCGGCACTATTTTACTTGATGAAATTACAGAGATGGACTTAGGGCTACAAGCAAAGCTGTTACGCGTACTGCAAGAGCGTGAAGTAGAGCGCTTAGGGGGTCGTAAAACAATTCAGCTCGATGTACGTATTTTGGCAACCAGTAATCGTGATTTAAAAGAAGCCGTGTCTGAAAACCAATTTAGAGAAGATTTATATTACAGGCTTAATGTTTTTCCACTTATGTGGCGACCATTGTGCCAACGCCCTGGCGATATTATTGTATTGGCTAAGCATTTAATTGAGCGCCATATCAGTAAAAGTAAAGAGCCCATGGCGTATTTAGATAAAGCTGCCGAGCAAAAGTTACTGGCCCACGCGTGGCCTGGAAATGTGCGCGAGCTTGATAACGTTATACAGCGTGCGCTTATACTGCGAAGTGGCGATACAATAAACGAGCATGCTATTTTTATTGAAAACTTAGTAGCTAATAACTTTGTTATGGAGCCTTCATTGGCACCGGCGCCAACAGAAGTGGCTCACGTAAATAAAGGCGTTGATAAAAGCACGCTAAGCTCGGCATACTACGATGAAAAATTGCATGCCGAGGATGAGCCTAAACAAGGTTTACTAGCAGCAGATACCGGTAGCTATAAAGATGAGCTTAAAGATAAAGAGCATCGCATTATTTTAGAAACCCTTGCACGTTGCCAAGGTAAGCGTAAAGACGTTGCCGAAACGTTGGGCATAAGCCCACGAACTTTACGTTATAAACTAGCGCAAATGCGCGATTTAGGTATTTCACTTCCTGCATAACCTCCTATAAACCCTAAGTTTGCGCTGCGAACTTAGGGTTGTCAAAACTCTGACTCACATAATTTAAAGCTAACTGCATGTATTTTAACAATTAATTATTTGGCATGTTTTGTGCTTTATTACTTGTAAGAGTTCACTGCGTGTCAGAGATAAATTATGAAAATTCAAAACAGTGCTGTATTTCAAGAAATGCAATCAATGGCTTTAGAAGCCGGCCGTAATAATCAAATAAATAAATTGCCGACTCAAGTTCAGCCTACTTCTACTTCCCAGTTTGGCGACATGCTAAGTGATGCACTAAATACAGTGCACGGTCTACAGCAAGATGCAGGTCAAAAAGTAAAAGCGGTTGAAATGGGTGATCGAAGTGTATCGCTTGCTGAGGCGATGATTGCTTCTCAAAAATCGTCAGTTGCTTTTGAGGCTACAGTACAGGTTCGTAATAAACTTGTTGAAGCTTATAAAGAAATCATGAACATGCCTGTTTAATTAGGTAGTGGAGAATTATTGTGGCGCAATCTAACCAATCTACAGACCTAGCACTTGCTGGCGGCGGTATCGACCAAAGTGGTGGTGATGATCAACAAGAACAAAAGTCAGGCTACTTAAGTGCTTTAAGTGGTGTTGATGTATTGCGCCAAGTAACACTGGTAATAGCATTAGCGATTTGTTTGGCTATCGCGATTTTCATTATTATCTGGGCTCGTCAGCCAGATATGCGCCCGTTAGGCAAAATGCAAACTGAAGAGCTTATTCAAACATTAGACTTTTTAGATGCACAAAAAATTGAATATCAACTCGATGGCAATGTTGTATCGGTTGATGAAAGTGAATACCAAAACATTAAGCTACTAATGACCCGTGAAGGGTTAGAGCAAGGTCCAGCATCAGGCTCTGACATTATTATGCAAGATATGGGCTTTGGTGTAAGCCAACGTTTGGAGCGTGAGCGCCTAAAACATGGTCGTGAACAGCAATTAGCACGCACAATTGAAGAGCTTAACAACATTACTCGCGCCAAAGTATTGTTAGCTATTCCTAAAGAAAACGTATTTGCCCGCAGAGAGAAAAAACCATCAGCTACCGTTGTATTAACACTTAAACGTGGGCGTTCACTTGACCGTGAAGAAGTAGACTCTGTTGTTGATATGATTGCCTCAGCAGTACAAGGCTTAGAACCTGCACGTGTTACAGTTACCGATCAAAATGGTCGATTATTAAATTCAGGTTCGCAAAGCTCACTAGCAGCACGCTCTCGTAAAGAATACGATTTAGAGCGTAAGCGCGAACAAGAGTACCTTGAAAAAATAGACAGTATTTTAATACCGGTTGTTGGGCTTGCAAACTATACAGCTCAAGTTGATTTGAGTATGGACTTTAGCTCGATTGAGGAAACTCAAAAGCGTTATAACCCAGACTTACCAGCGGTTAGAAGCGAAACCACATTTGAAGAAAATAACATTGGCGGCCTAGCTGTTGGTATTCCAGGTGCGCTTACAAATCAGCCACCGCTAAATTCAAATATCCCTGAGGTTGCGGGGCAAGGTGGTGCAGGCACTGCTACTTCTCCAACACGCAGCCACAAAGAAGCTACACGTAATTATGAACTCGATACAACCATTTCGCACAAGCGCCAGCAAAGTGGTGTTATACGCAGAATAAGCGTATCAGTTGCTGTTGACTATATTCCTAAAGTGGGAGAAAACGGCGAAACAACCATGGCTCCACGCTCGGTTGAAGCATTGTCAAATATTCGTCGCTTACTACAAGGCGGTGTGGGCTTTGATATGCAACGTGGTGATGCACTTGAAGTAGTAACAGTGCCGTTTGTACGTGAAGCAACAAATTTAGCAATAGAAGTGCCACTGTGGGAACAAGACTGGTTTATGAAAATAGCCCGCCTTGTACTAGGCGCCTTAGTTATCATTGTATTGATAATGGCAGTAGTAAAACCAATGCTTAAACGCTTAATTTACCCAGACGATACACTAGAAGAATACGACGAAGATGCATTAAGTTCAGGCGTAGATATTGGCGACAATACACTTGATATGCTAAATAAAGACTTTGATTCTGCTTCGGTTGGTTTCTCAAGTGATGGTACACTGCAGTTACCGGATTTACATGGCGACGAAGATTTACTTAAAGCAATTCGTGCCCTTGTAGCTAACGAACCAGAACTATCATCACAAGTAGTGAAAGCGTGGTTAACAGAAGATGACTGATCAAGAACAAAAACAACTCCCGCCAGCCTTTGATGTTGATAAGCTCGATGGGGTAGATAAAGCCGCTATATTACTTTTGAGTTTATCAGAAGAAGATGCCGCGCAAATCCTTAAACACTTAGAACCTAAACAGGTGCAAAAAGTGGGTATGGCAATGGCTGGGCTACAGGATTTATCTCAAGCTAAAATTAGCGCTGTACACAACTTGTTTATAGAACAAATTCAAAGCTTTAGTACCATTGGTTTTCAGTCAGAAGACTTTATTAAAAAAGCGCTTACAGCAGCACTTGGTGAAGACAAAGCCGCTAGCCTTATTGACCAAATTGTTATGGGCTCAGGTGCTAAAGGCTTGGATTCATTAAAATGGATGGACTCTAAGCAGGTAGCAAACATTATTCGTAATGAGCATCCGCAAATTCAAACTATTGTATTATCGTATTTAGAGCCAGAACAGTCAGCTGAGATTATTGCTCAGTTCCCTGAAAAAGTACGCTTAGATTTAACCATGCGTATTGCAAACCTCGAAGAAGTTCAGCCAGCAGCACTGCAAGAGCTAAACGAAATCATGGAAAAACAATTTGCCGGTCAAGCTGGTGCGCAAGCCGCTAAAATGGGTGGCTTAAAAGCTGCTGCAGATATTATGAACTACCTAGATACTAACGTAGAAGGGCAGTTAATGGATTCTATTCGTGAGCATGACGAAGAGATGTCGCAGCAAATTCAAGACTTAATGTTTGTGTTTGAAAACTTAATGGATGTTGAAGACCGTGGTATTCAAGCAATCCTACGAGAAGTACAACAAGACGTATTAATGAAAGCAATCAAGGGCACCGACGATGCCCTTAAAGATAAAATACTGGGCAATATGTCTAAACGTGCAGCCGAAATGCTTGCTGATGATTTAGAAGCAATGGCACCTGTTCGTATAAGTGAAGTAGAAGCGGCGCAAAAAGAGATTTTATCAACAGCGCGTCGTTTATCTGACTCAGGTGAAATTCAGCTGGGCGGCGGCGGTGGCGAGGAGTTCCTGTAAACCATGAGCAAACTCAAAGGGCGCACACTTCACGCTGATGAAGCAGATGAATTATTAAAAAACTGGGCTATTCCAGATGTAGCACCAGATGAGAGCAGCTTTGGCAATCGCTCTACGGCTTACGGCACACCGCTTAGTGAGTTGTACAAAAAAGAATTAGCTGAAGAAATGCCAGTTGATGAGCCACAAGAACCAGAACTCCCTGCGCTTACCATGGTTGAGCTTGAACGCATTAGGCAAGACGCCTACGAAGAGGGCCTTAAACAAGGTCATGAGCAAGGCTACATAGACGGCTTTGAAAAAGGCGTTGGCGAAGGTAAAGAAGCAGGTTACAAAGAAGGCTTAGAGCAAGGTAAAACACAAGGCCTTGAAGATGTAAAACCATTAATTGAAGAGCAGTTAACAAGTTTAAAAGCCATTTTAGAGGGGCTAACTGCACCGCTAGATAAAGTGGACGAACAAGCTGAAAAGCAATTAGTACAACTTGCTAGCATGTTAGCGGAAGCTGTTATTTATCAAGAAGTAAAAACATCGCCAGATGCGATTTTACATACGTTAAAGCAAAGTATTGATTCACTTAATGCGGAGCAAGAAAAAGTACGAATCCATTTAAACCCCGAAGACTTAGAACTCATAAAAGAGAGCTATGGCGAACAAACCATTATTGATAATAACTGGCAATTAATGGCAGAACCCACTCTTGAACGCGGTGGCTGTGAAGTTAAAACAGCGCAATCGTCACTCGACATGACCCTTAAAACACGTGTCAAAGAAACGTTGGATAGTTTTTTGCATAATAGTGGTATCTAACTATTTTATTGGCGTGTTATGTCAACTCAACGTGCTCATTTAAGCGAACGCTTATCTCAATATCAACAACATATTAAAACTCCAGCGCCTGCTGTGGCAGGTATTTTAACGCGTGTTGTTGGCCTTACCCTTGAGGCTAGAGGTTTACGTGCACCCGTTGGTAGCCAATGCAAAATAGAAACTATGAACGGCTTTGTAGACGCCGAAATAGTCGGTTTTAACGATCAAACTTTGTACTTAATGCCTAACGACCACATCTCTGGTGTATTACCTGGTGCGCGTGTTATTCCTCAAGTAAATAATTTAGGTTTACCTGTAGGGATGAGTTTATTAGGCCGCGTGGTGGATGGTTTAGGGCGACCGCTAGATGGCCTTGGTAAAATTAATGCTGAGCATCATTTAAAGTTTGCTCAAAATACTATAAACCCGCTTTCAAGAAGACCAATCACTAAGCCTATGGATGTAGGTGTGCGTGCTATTAACTCGGTTATCACAGTAGGGCAAGGCCAGCGTATGGGCTTGTTTGCAGGCTCTGGTGTGGGTAAATCAGTACTACTGGGTATGATGACCCGAGGTAGCGAAGCTGATGTAATTGTTGTTGGCTTAGTGGGGGAGCGTGGTCGCGAAGTAAAAGAATTTATTGAAGAAATACTCGGTGTAGAGGGGCGCAAACGTTCAGTTGTTGTCGCAGCGCCCGCTGATTCATCACCGCTTATGCGTTTAAAAGGCTGTGAGAGCGCCGTAACTATTGCAGAGTATTTTAGAGATCAGGGTTTAAACGTATTATTGTTACTCGATTCGGTAACGCGTTATGCAATGGCGCAACGTGAAATTGCACTTGCTGTAGGCGAGCCGCCTGCTACAAAGGGTTATCCGCCTTCGGTGTTTGCTAAATTACCTGCGCTGGTGGAACGTGCTGGTAATGGCGGTGAAGGGCAAGGTTCAATTACCGCCTTTTTTACGGTGTTGAGTGAAGGCGATGATATGCAAGACCCTATTGCTGATGCAGCGCGAGCTATTTTAGATGGCCACATTGTATTATCGCGTGATTTAGCCGACAGCGGGCACTATCCCGCTATAGATATAGAAAAATCGATTTCGCGTGTTATGCCTCAAGTCGTTTCTGAACCACACATGCAACAAGCCCGTGTACTTAAGCAAGTTTATTCAATGTATCAACAAAACAAAGATATGATTACTTTAGGTGCTTATCAAAAAGGGACCGATCAAATGCTCGACCAAGCCATAAATATGATGCCAAGAGTAAATGCATTTTTACAACAAGGTATGCGAGATGTCATTAGTTACGATGATGGTCTGCAAGGTCTTGCTCAGTTACTAGGACAAGCATAATGGCTAAAAACAAACTCGATTTATTGCTCAAAATTGAAAATGATAAAGAAGAAAATTTGCGCATGAGTTACTTACAAGCTAATCAAAACTTGCAATCGAATCAACAAAAGCTACAAGGTTTAAACAATTTTAGACTGGAATACTCTCAGCAGTTACACCTAAAAGGTAAGTCGGGTTTATCTAGTGCAGGGTTTGGTCAGTACCATGCTTTTATAGCTAAAATTGAAGAGGCAATTCGCCAACAAGCAAGTACCGTAAATACCGCTAAGCAAGTTGTTACTCAACGTAAAACTCTATGGCTTAAGCAGCAAATTAAAGCTAAAGCAGTTGCCAAATTAATCGAAAATCAAAAACTCAAAGCAAATGCGTTAATGGCAAAAAATGAGCAAAAAATGTTAGATGAATTTTCAGCTAATCAGTTTTTTCAACGTCGTAAAGCTTTGTAATTCAGGCACGTTAATTGCTTTGTTACTTAGTGGTATTTAACTTTTGGCGGTATGCGGTGGCATATTGCCGTAATGGTATTAGGTGATTTATGGCGATGAATAACATTTCGTTTTTAGTTTCTTCTGAAAAAGATTCACTGTTAGCTTTTAAAGACAATAGCTTAGCTAATGGCGAAGGAAATTTAGGCGAGGAATTTTTAAGCCAGCTAAACGAAGCGCATAACTCTATGGGGCCTTTGCTTAAGGGCAATAAAAATCCCGATGCCGAAAACTCGATTGCTATACCTAAGCATAAACAGCCAGAAGAAAATGAAAATCTGAGCGTAAAGCTAGATGAAGTAGCAACGGGCGAAGTTACTTTTGTGTCTGTTGAGATGCTTGATCAGATTAATTCAGCACAAGCAATGAGCACTTCGGTCAATAAGCCTTTTGATGCAACTAACAGTTTAGAATCAGAAAATGCAGAGCTAGAAGCTACACAGGTAGAGAATACCGAAATACAAAACACAGAATCAGAAAATACAGAATTAAAAAGCACATCAGGAATTGCATCAGCTAATGCAAGTGGCGAAGAAGCGAATGCAGCGAGTGTAGTGCAAAACCCGATTGCCACTAGTGTAGACTCTAAAGTGGCTAAATTAACTGATTCAAAAAGCGATAACTTTAGCTCACCATCTTTAAATTCATTACCATTAAATGAAGGAAAGCATCGTAAAAGTGCTGTTGCTGAGGCAATTGAAGGGCCATTAAACCCTATAAGTAAAAAACCCGATGACAGTTTTGGCTCTATAGTTGATGACACTGAATTAGTTTCAATGGATATTAAGGGACAATTAGCTCAAGATAAATCCGTTGATAAAAGTGCAAAAAATATAGTGTTGCCAACACCAGTGCCTACGCCAGTGGCTCCATCTGTAGCGACACCTTCTTTAACTGAATCAGAAACAATGCAAACAAGTTCACAGACATCTGAGAGCGAAAAAGGCGCAGCAATTGACGCCTTAATAGCTAAAGATGCGAGCTTAATTAAAGCTAATAATGTTATTGCTAGTTTAACGCCAGAGCAGCGCTCACAACTTAATGCGCAAGTTAAGATGTTAGAAAATACTGATTCAATGAACGGCGCGACTAGCAGTACTGCTGATCTCAAGCAAATGCTTGCGCAATTTATTACTGATAACGAAAAAGCACAGAGCACAGTAACTAAACAATCTTTTAGCACAGAAATAAATTCACTTAATACAGCTGAAAAACAAAGCTTATTAACGCAATTAAACGCTTATATGAAAACAGAGCAGCCTAAAGGCGAACAGTTGTCAGCGCTTAAGCAAACAGTTAATGAGTTAAAAGCTTCAATTGAAATAGGACTTGCCGACACAGCTAAATCAGACTCAAAAACGTTTGTAGCGTCAGAGACTCCTAATACAGTATATAATCCACAAAAGTTAAGCTTAAAGACATCGACAAACGAAGGGGCTGATTTAAATAAAGCCGTAACAACCTCAACTGAGGGTGATGATTTATTAAAATCACTTGAAGAATTACAAAAAGATGGCCTTAAAAAAATAACTGCAGAACAAACACCTGCACGCGTAGCACAAGTATTTACGCAAATTACAGCTGCTTTAAATACTCAGCAAACGAGCACATTAAGCCAATACGACTCATTAAGTTACGAGCAGAGCTTACTTGATACCCAAATAATACAAACTCAACAATTACAAAGTACATCGCAAGTTAAGCAAGTAAGTATTGATCCTGGTGTAATGCAGGCAATTAATATTGTTAAAAGTGATGCAGCTAAATTACTGCAAGAGCGCGTTAGCTCAATGCTGAGCATTAATAACAAAGAAGCAGAAATTCGCCTAGATCCTCCCGAAATGGGCAGTATGCAAATACGTATTCGTAGCGATGCAGAACAAGCACATATAAACTTTGTAGTACAAAATCAGCAAGCCAAAGAAGCACTTGAACAATCAATGCCGCGCTTACGTGAAATGTTAGCGCAACAAGGGTTAGAGCTTGGTGAAAGCACTATTTCTTATGGGCAATCAGGTGGTGAAACTGCCGAGCAAAGTGAGAGTGGACCCCAAGGTAATATGGCTAATAATAAGTCAGTTAATGATGAAAACGACGAGCAAGCAAATAACACTGCACAAAGTTCTCGACAACAAACTTCATCATCAATAGATTACTATGCCTAAGTACTGCTATTATAATAGTTAAAACAAGCAAGTACCTTTGCGATTAAAGGAATCATGATGGCTGAAGAAGCAAGTTTAGAAATTGAAGAAACCGGTAAAAGCAAAAAGAAACTCATAATAATTATAGTGGCTGTACTACTTATAATAGGTGGTGCTGCGGGTTACTTTTTTATGTCAGGTTCGGATGCGTCAGTTGAAACCTTGGATGAAGAAACTGCAATATCAGCAGATACCCCCTCAGCTGAGCCTAGTGATTCAGCTGAAATAGGCAGTGCTTTATATGTTGCGATGCCACGCCCATTTGTATTTAATGTGCCTGGCTCAAGTCGCGACAGAATTGTGCAAATTAAAGTACAGTTATTAGTACGTGGTGAAGTAAACGAAGAAACCGCTAAAAAGCATATTCCGCTAATAGAAGGGACGCTACTAAGTGTGTTTTCTACTACAACAGCCGATGAGTTAAGTACGAGTTCTGGTAAAGAAACACTTCGTTTTTCTGCACTTGAAAAGGTACAAAAAGCCTTGATGGATGTTGAAGGCAGCAAAGTAATTGAGCGGGTATTGTTTACCGGCTTTGTGATGCAATAAGGGGTTAGCGTGAGCGATTTATTATCCCAAGACGAAATTGATGCGCTATTACACGGCGTTGATGACGTTGAAGAGGAAGATATACACGAAGGTGAAGACGGCGGGGGAAGTACGCTTCAGTACGATTTTTCTTCGCAAGATCGGATCGTGCGTGGTCGTATGCCGACACTGGAAATTGTTAATGAACGCTTTGCTCGTCATATGCGAATTAGCCTATTTAACATGATGCGCCGCACCGCAGAGGTGTCTATTAACGGCGTGCAAATGATTAAATTTGGTGAGTATATCCATACTCTGTTTGTTCCAACCAGCTTAAATATGGTGCGTTTTAGACCGCTGAAAGGTACCGGCCTTATTACCATGGAAGCACGACTTGTGTTTATTTTGGTAGATAACTTTTTTGGTGGTGACGGGCGTTATCATGCAAAAATTGAAGGCCGAGAATTTACGCCTACAGAACGTCGTATTGTGCAAATGCTCCTTAAGATCATTTTTGAAGATTATAAAGAAGCATGGGCACCGGTTATGGATGTATCGTTTGAATATCTCGATTCTGAAGTAAACCCAGCTATGGCTAATATTGTAAGCCCAACCGAGGTTGTGGTTATTAGTTCTTTTCATATTGAACTCGATGGTGGCGGTGGCGATTTTCATATTGCACTTCCATATTCAATGCTTGAGCCAATTCGAGAGCTGTTAGACGCGGGTGTTCAATCTGATACTGAAGATACTGATTTACGTTGGAGCAAAGCACTTCGCGACGAAATAATGGATGTAGAGGTTGATATGTCGACTCAGTTACTTGAAGTCGATTTAACCTTAAGGCAGATTATGGAACTCAAAACTGGCGATATTATTCCGGTTGAAATGCCTGAGCATATAACCGTATTTGTTGAGGAATTACCTACATTTAGAGCCAAGATGGGCCGCTCTCGCGATAATGTTGCGCTTCAAATTAGTGAAAAAATTAAACGACCTGATTCAGTTAAATCTGAGCTGCATGTATTTACCAAAGGCGGCAAGAAAATTGACTCAGATGCAGAATTAGCAGAACTAGAAGATGATTTACACCTCTCTGACGGTGTAGACTTAGACTGGTAATTGATTAAAAGGTTAAAAGTATGAGCGATGATCAAGATACAATGGACGAATGGGCAGCAGCATTAGCAGAAGCCGAAGGTCCAGATGATAGTAGCGAAGCACATGTTGCAGAGCTTGATGAGTTAAGTGATTCAAAACACGAAATGAGTGGCGATGAAAAACGAAAACTCGACACTATTTTAGATATCCCCGTTACTATTTCAATGGAAGTAGGGCGCTCTAAAATTAATATTCGTAACTTACTGCAACTCAACCAAGGCTCTGTTGTTGAGCTTGACCGTGTCGCGGGCGAGCCGCTAGACGTACTAGTTAACGGTACTTTGATAGCTCATGGCGAAGTAGTTGTAGTAAACGACAAGTTTGGTATTCGCTTAACTGACGTGATAAGCCAAGTAGAGCGGATCAAAAAACTACGATGAGCTTATTAGTTGCTTTAACTAGTTCCGTTTTTTCAAAAGCAGATGTGGCAACACCAACTGGAGATATACTCTCTATGGTGCTGTCGCTTGTAATGGTGCTAGTACTAATTATTGTGCTGGCATTTTTTGTTAAAAAGCTTAATCCAAATTTAGCAAACAGCGATGAATTTAAAGTAGTCAGGAGCCTGCCTTTGGGTTCTCGTGAGCGTTTAATGGTTGTTGAGATAGATAATGCTCAGCATTTGCTTGGTGTAACTCCCCACAGTATTAATTATTTACACAAGTTAGAAACCCCATTAAGTGAAAAAGAACTGCCTGAACTCGCTAAACGATTTGGTAAACTTTTAAACCCGCAATCAAACCAAAATAAAAAGAATTAAACCTATGACTAAGTGGCTGCTTATTATTTTTGCCATGGTGTTTGTACCAAGTGTAAGCGCAGAGGGAATTGATGCGCTTACTATTACAACAAACACTGATGGCACACAAGATTACTCAGTAACGTTACAAGTTTTAGCAATTATGACGGCGCTGAGTTTTATACCGGCTGCCATAATTATGATGACCTCATTTACACGAATTATTGTTGTACTCGCTATTTTGCGCCAAGCAATTGGTTTACAGCAAACACCGTCAAACCAAGTGTTATTAGGCATGTCGCTTTTTTTAAGTATTTTTATTATGTCGCCTATTTATCAGCAGGTAAATGAGCGAGCTATAGAACCTTACTTAAATGAGCAGGTTACATCAGTAGAGGCTTTAGAGCTTGCTAAAGAGCCAATGAAAGCCTTTATGCTTTCTCAAGTGCGTCTAAAAGATTTAGAAACATTTGCTAAAATTGCCGGTTACGATCAGCTTGATTCACCAAAAGACACGCCATTAATAGTATTGATACCTGCATTTGTAACCAGTGAACTGCAAACCGCATTTATAATCGGTTTTATGTTTTTTATCCCATTTTTAATTGTTGATTTAGTGGTCGCCTCGGTATTAATGGCGATGGGTATGATGATGCTTTCACCCATGATTGTGTCCTTGCCGTTTAAAATTATGTTATTTGTACTTGTAGACGGCTGGAGCTTAGTGATGGGGACTCTAGCCAAAAGCTTTGGTTTAGGGACTTAGTATGCAAAGCATTAACATGACTCAACAATAGGAGTACAACATGGAACCGGAAATTTTTGTTGATATTCTAAGTGACGCGCTGTTTTTAGTTATTAAATTGGTGTCTGCAATTGTAGTCCCAGGCTTAATTATTGGTTTAGTTGTGGCTGTGTTTCAGGCCGCAACGTCAATCAATGAACAAACACTGAGCTTTTTACCTCGTTTATTAATTACTATTAGTGCGCTAATTGTTGGTGGGCACTGGCTTACTCAAGAACTAATGGACTTTTTTACTCGCCTAGTATTACTTATTCCTGAAATTGCAGGTTAAATGTGGAATATCCATTTGCTGTCGTTATTCAATGGTTGAGCGATTTTTTGTTGCCGCTGGTACGCATTAGCTCAATGATTATGATTATGGCGGGCTTAGGGGCTAAAAATGTTCCTACGCGTATAAAAATGGGTTTATCAGTTGTTGTAACTTTTGTTGTGGTTCCTGTTCTGCCGCCAGCTACATTCACTAATTTATTTTCGTTTGAGATGATTTTAGTGGTTATTCAACAAATGTTGATTGGTGTTGCTATTGGTTTTGCATCTATACTTTTACTAAATACTTTTGTGTTAGCAGGGCAAATACTTGCGATGCAAACGGGTTTAGGTTTTGCTTCGGTTATTGACCCTTCTAATGGCGCGAGTGTGCCTGCTGTGGGTCAGTTTTTCCTTATTTTGGCCACTCTGTTATTTTTTGCTTTTAACGGTCATTTAATGATGATTCAAATGGTGGTGCATAGTTTTCAAGTGCTACCCATTGATGGCACATGGTGGTCTGTAGATCATTACTGGGACATAGTGACCTGGGGCGGCTGGATGTTTACTACAGCACTAGTACTCTCGCTTGCACCGCTTACGGCTATGCTCGTTATTAATATGTCGTTTGGTATTATGACGCGCGCAGCACCGCAATTAAATATTTTCTCTATTGGTTTTCCGTTTACCTTGGTAGCGGGACTTATTATTATTTGGGCGACACTAGGTAACTTTGTTACTCAGTTTGAGTTTCAATGGTTAAAAATGGTTGAGCTAATGTGTACTTTAGTTGGTTGCTCACCTTAGGAGAAAGTCATGTCTGAAGACTCAGGGCAAGAAAAAACAGAAGAACCCACATCCAAAAAGCTTGAAGAATCTAAAAAGAAAGGCCAAATAGCACGCTCAAAAGAGCTAGGTACCATGTTTGTACTTATTTTTTCGGCTATATCGCTTTTGATGTATGGTCCTGAAATTGGCAAAGGTTTATACAATGTAATGGGCCGAACCCTTAGCTTAAACCGTAACGAAGCCTTTGATACCACTAAAATGTTTGCTGTATGGGGAGAGGTTGCAGACGCTTTAATGTTTCCTATGGCTATGTTTGTATTAATTATAGTTTTGGCTGCATTTATTGGGAATACGTTACTAGGTGGTTTTAATTTTAGCTGGGAAGCCGCTGCACCTAAAGCAAGTAAAATGTCGCCAATGAAAGGCTTTAAACGTATGTTTGGCCCGCAAGCGGCTATTGAGCTTGTAAAGTCACTTTTAAAATTTGGTTTGGTTGCAAGTTTTGCTGTGTTTTTAATTAATACTTATTTCGATGAAATACTGCATTTAAGTTTAGAAAGTGCACCAGGTAATATTATTCATGCCTTAGAGATTTTAGGGTGGATGTTTTTAGGCCTTTCATGCACTTTAATTATTATTGCCGCCATCGATGCGCCATTTCAAAGTTATAACCATAACAAACAACTTAAAATGACCATGCAAGAAATTAAAGATGAGTATAAAAACTCTGAAGGTGACCCACAAATAAAAGCGCGTATTAGGCAAACACAAAGGCAAATGTCGCAAAACCGCATGATGCAAGATGTCCCTGACGCTGACGTTATTGTTACCAACCCAACTCACTACTCAGTAGCATTAAAATACGATACAGAGCGTGCAGGAGCGCCTATTGTGCTTGCTAAAGGTATTGATGAAATGGCGATGCAAATTCGAAAAGTAGCAATAGGGAATGAAGTACCTATTTTAGAATCCCCTATGTTGACCCGAGCGCTTTACCATACGGCTGAAGTAGGAGAGCAAATACCCGATCAGCTATTTACTGCTGTTGCGCAAGTTTTAGCGTATGTATTTCAGCTTAAGCGCTTTAATAAAGGGCGCGGTAAACGCCCAACTAAGCTTAATAATAAGCTCCCAATCCCCGATGCCTATAAGTATTAAATCGCTAACTTAATAACTTGGAATAGTTATTGCAAATTCTATGTAGTGTCAATTTTTTGAAATTGTAGAATTATGAGTTTTAAAGCGGTATTACAACAACTTAACAGAGATAAAAAAGACTATGCCAAAGGGGTAGGTACTCCTTTGCTTGTGCTTGCTGCCTTGGGAATGGTGATTCTACCGTTACCGCCATTTTTACTCGATATCCTTTTTTCGTTTAATATTGCTCTCGCATTAGTGGTTTTACTCGTGACCGTTTACACGATGAAGCCGGTTGAGTTTGGTATATTCCCCTCTGTATTATTAATCGCTACGATTATGCGCTTAGCGCTTAACGTTGCCAGTACTCGAGTTGTACTACTTGAAGGTCATAACGGAGGAGATTCTGCAGGTAAAGTGATTGAAGCGTTTGGCTCAGTTGTTATTGGTGGTAACTACGCTGTTGGTTTGGTCGTGTTTTTAATCCTGATCATTATTAACTTTGTGGTAATTACTAAAGGTGCAGGGCGTATATCTGAGGTATCTGCACGTTTTACCCTTGATGCAATGCCGGGTAAACAAATGGCAATTGACGCTGATTTAAACGCTGGTTTTATCAGTGCTGAACAAGCGCGTGACCGCCGAGAGGAAGTAACCCGAGAAGCCGATTTTTACGGTTCAATGGATGGTGCGAGTAAATTTGTAAAAGGCGATGCTATTGCAGGTATTGTTATATTAATCATCAACATTGTTGGTGGTTTATTTGTCGGTATGATTCAGCACAATTTGAGTTTTGGCGATGCAATGGAAGTATATACATTACTTACCATTGGTGATGGCTTAGTTGCTCAGCTCCCTTCTTTACTACTTTCAATTGGTACTGCGATTGTTGTAACACGCCAAAATGAGTCGCTCAATATGGGTGACCAATTTAAGAAGCAACTTGGTAACGAAAAATCTCTCTTCATTGCTTCAGGTATTTTGATCATCATGGGCTTAGTGCCTGGTATGCCACATTTTGCTTTTTTAAGTTTAGGTGCGTTACTTGGTTATTTAGCTTACTACACGCAGCAAAGTAAATTAAAAGCCGCTGCAGCAGAAGCTGAAGAAGCCGCCAGTGGTGGAAGCGCTGCAACGGGTATTGCTAATAAACAAGAGCAAAAAGAACTTGGCTGGGATGACGTTCAACAAGTTGATGTAATTGGCCTAGAAGTAGGTTACAGATTAATTCCGTTGGTAGATCAATCTCAAGGTGGTGAGCTACTTAATCGTATTAAAGGTGTACGTAAAAAGCTTTCTCAAGAGCTTGGCTTTTTAGTACCACCTGTGCACATTCGCGACAATTTAGAGCTTGACCCTAATGCTTACAGAATAACGCTAATGGGTGTTTCAACAGGTGAAAGCGAACTTAAACATGGCGACGAGCTGGCGATTAATCCAGGGCAAGTATTTGGTCCAATTAAAGGTGTTGAAACTAAAGACCCTGCATTTGGCCTTGATGCAGTATGGATCAAACCAGATCAAAAAGATGAAGCTCAATCACTAGGTTACACCGTTGTAGATTCAGCCACGGTAGTTGCCACTCATATCAGCCAGTTATTAACTAACAGTGCGGCGTTACTACTAGGGCACGAAGAAGTTCAGAACCTGCTTGATATGCTTGCTAAAAGCCACCCTCGCTTAGTTGAAGGCCTAGTACCAGATGTGTTGCCATTAACTGCAATTGTAAAAGTACTGCAAAATTTATTGAATGAAGGCGTTGCTATTCGCGATATGCGCTCAATTGTTCAAACCCTAGTTGAGTATGGCCCGCGTAGCCAAGACCCTGATGTATTAACGGCTGCAGTGCGTATTTCTCTGCGTAGATTAATTGTTCAAGATGCGGTTGGTATGTCATCAGAAATCCCTGTCATAACCTTGGCACCTGAGTTGGAACAGATGTTGCATCAGTCATTACAAAATGCAGGCGATGAAGGTGCCGGTATTGAGCCAGGACTTGCAGAGCGACTTCAAGTGTCATTGACACAAGCTCATCAAAATCAAGAAATGGCCGGTGAACCTTCTATATTGCTAACGTCAGGAATGTTACGCACTGTGTTATCTCGTTTTGTTAAGTACACCATTCCAGGATTGAGAGTGATGTCTTATCAA
Source organism: Pseudoalteromonas sp. TAE56 (assembly GCF_000497955.1). Lineage (NCBI taxonomy): Bacteria > Pseudomonadati > Pseudomonadota > Gammaproteobacteria > Alteromonadales > Pseudoalteromonadaceae > Pseudoalteromonas > Pseudoalteromonas sp. TAE56. Next base: position 17,990 of record NZ_AUTN01000102.1, on the reverse strand, counting down.
GAGGTACCAGACGAAAGACAGATCAAGATTGTTAGCTCAGTAGGCCAACAATAAGATTTTAAAAGGGGTTGAATCATGAAAATTAAACGTTTTTTTGCTAAAGATATGCGCACAGCACTTAAAGAAGTTAAAGATGAGTTAGGTGTTGATGCGGTTATTATGTCAAATAAAAAGCTGGCTAACGGTGTAGAAATTGTAGCGGCAGTTGATTATGACAAAGCAGCCCCTAAAGCAACAGCGCAACCACAAGGCAATGCAGAGCTGCGTGCTCAAGCGCCGCAGCAAAGTATGCATAACTTTGTAAAATCAGAACCTCAGCGTGCCAAACCTGAACCTCAAGCAAAAGTAGCAGATAGCTTACAAGCCTTATTAGAGCGTCAATCACCGCGTCCTCGCTCCCCAGAGCTTGCGTCAATGTTTTCTCAATCAGGTATTGATACTACAGATAACTACCAGGAACCTGTAGCTAAAGCGCGCCCTACTAATAATATGTTTGCACGTGATGATGTAGCCCCTGCACGTCCTCATACGCAAGCCGATAGCTTAGGTTTTGACGATTTAGACAGCGACTTTGATGATTTAGACAGCCCAGTAACTGCTCGCCAGCAAAAACCTAATAATGAAAGCGAAGAAATGACAACAATGCGTGAAGAAATGAACGCAATTCGTCAGTTATTAGAGCATCAAGTATCGGGTTTAATGCAGCAAGATATGGCGCGTCGCGATCCAACACGTGCTTGCATGGTTGATCGTTTAGTCGGTATGGGCATTGATAAAGAAGTAGCACAACAAATGGCATGTTTTGTACCTGATGATGTGTCTCGTCAACAAGGCTGGAAAGCATTGTTAACGATGGTCGAAGATCAAATGCAAACAACCAATAATGAAATACTTCGCCAAGGTGGTGTATATGCATTAGTTGGCCCTACAGGCGTAGGTAAAACAACAACTGTGGCTAAGCTTGCAGCGTTAGGCGCACAAAAATATGGCGCTGATAAAGTGGCGTTAATAACCACTGATACGTACAGAATTGGAGCCTATGAGCAACTTGCAACATATGGCCGTATTATTGGTTGTGGTGTAAAACAAGTTAAAGATGCTAATGAATTAGCTGAAGTTTTATATCATTTACGAAATAAACGTCTAGTATTAATTGATACAGCAGGTATGAGCCAACGAGATTTACGTTTAACTGAGCAGTTAAACACGTTAATGCGCAACCAACGTGTGGATATTCGCAGCTACCTAGTACTAAGCGCGACAGCACAAATTAATGTATTACAAGAAACAGTACGTCACTTTAAAAAAGTACAGTTAAGTGGTTGTATTTTCACTAAGTTAGATGAATCTTTGAGTTTGGGTGAGATTATTAGTATTGCGATTCAAAATCGTCTTCCAATAGGGTATCTTACTAACGGTCAACGAGTACCAGAAGATATTCGTGTTGCAAATGCTGAAAAACTAGTGAAAAAGGCTGAGCAATTATATTTAAAAAGAATAAAAGCACAACATTCAAGGCACCAAGCAGTGGCGCCAAGTACAGTAGGGATGTATGATTAACACAGTATTAGATCAAGCAAGCGGCCTGCGCAAGATGAGTCAAAACAATAACAACGGCGTAAAAGTTATCGCTGTAACCGGTGGTAAGGGTGGAGTAGGGAAAACAAATGTTTCTCTAAATACAGCTATTGCACTAGGGCAACAAGGTAACAGAGTATTAGTGCTGGATGCTGACTTAGGTTTAGCAAACTGTGATGTAATGCTTGGTTTACGTGTAGAGCGTAATTTATCACACGTTTTGTCTGGTGAATGTGAGCTTGACGAAATTTTAGTTGAAGGCCCTGCCGGTATTAAAATTGTACCGGCTACGTCTGGTTCGCAAAGTATGGTGGAGCTATCGCCATCTGAGCATGCTGGACTAATTCGTGCGTTTAGCGAATTAAATACCGAATTTGATATTTTAATTGTAGATACCGCCGCTGGTATTTCAGACATGGTACTGAGCTTTTCTCGCGCGGCACAAGATGTAATGGTTGTCGTGTGCGATGAACCAACATCAATAACGGATGCTTACGCACTTATTAAAGTATTAAGCCGTGAGCACGGTGTTTATAAGTTTAAAATTGTCGCCAATATGGTCCGCAGTATGCGTGAAGGCACCGAATTATTTGCAAAGCTTTCTAAAGTAACAGATCGCTTTTTAGATGTATCAATGGAGCTAGTCGCAACGGTTCCTTATGACGAAAATATGCGCAAAGCAACACGTCGTCAAAAAGTAATCGTAGAACTCTTTCCAAATTCGCCAGCCGCTCTTGCGTTTAAAACACTGGCAACAAAAGCAGTTAAATGGCCAATACCAAATCAACCATCTGGGCATTTAGAGTTTTTCATTGAGAAACTAGTAAACGGCTAATTATGACAACACTGGTGAATAGAGCTATGGGATATCAATCAACACAAAACTTAAATGTGATTGTTGAGAAACATGCATCACTTGTAAAAAAAGTGGCATGTCATCTAATTGCTCGATTACCACCTAGCGTTCAGCTTGATGATTTAATTCAATCAGGAATGATAGGTTTAATAGAAGCTTCAAAAAACTTTGATGCGACAAAAGGTGCAAGCTTTGAGACCTTTGCTGGTATTCGTATTCGCGGTGCTATGCTTGATGAAATGCGCCGTGGTGATTGGGCTCCTCGTTCAGTACACCGCAAAAGCCGACAAGTTGCAGAAGCAATTACTGGGCTCGAAAGCAGTCTGAACCGCGAACCAACAGATACAGAAGTTGCTGAAAAACTTGAAATTTCGCTCAATGAGTACCATCATATTTTAAATGATGTTAATACCAGTAAAGTATTAGGCATAGAAGACCTTGGTGTCGATGAGGATGTTATTACTCCCGTAGGCCAAGATTTAGCGCTAGACAAACCTTTTAATAATGTTAAAAATGACCGGTTTAATGAGTCTTTACTAAGCGCGATAAAGTCATTACCAGAGCGTGATGCGATGGTGCTTTCTTTGTACTATAACGATGAAATGAATTTAAAAGAAATAGGACATATACTCGATGTAAGCGAATCGCGTGTAAGTCAGATACATGGTCAGGCGATGATTAAGCTTAAAGCTAAAATCAATGACTGGATAAACTAGTAGTAAGTAAACTAAGGTTAATACCTCACTGGGGGATGTTTTGGATAAAAACATGAAAATTCTTGTAGTTGATGATTTTTCAACGATGAGACGAATTATAAAAAACCTATTACGTGACTTAGGTTTCACTAACGTTCAAGAAGCTGATGACGGGTCTACAGCTTTGCCTATGTTACAAAATCAAGTATTTGATTTTGTGGTTACAGATTGGAATATGCCTGGAATGCAAGGCATTGACCTTTTAAGAGCAATTCGTGCAGATGATAAGTTAAAACATATCCCTGTATTGATGGTAACGGCAGAAGCTAAAAAAGAACAAATAATAGCTGCAGCGCAAGCTGGCGTTAATGGTTATATTGTTAAGCCGTTTACGGCTGGAACATTAAAAACTAAATTAGAAAAAGTATTTGAACGCTTAGGCTAATGATGGGGGAGAGGCTTATGTCAGCACCAGCTGCGCCTCAAATAACGTTAGAACAAGCTCGTCAACTCGTCATTTTTTTAGAAAACGATGAGCAAGATAAAGCAAATGAGTTGATTTTAGAGACCGCTTCACAAGAGCAGTCTAAATTATTTGCTGAAGTTGGAAAGTTGACTCGTCAACTGCACGAAGCACTTAAAAGCTTTGAGCTTGATACTCGCTTAACTAATATAACGACTGATGCTATTCCAGATGCTAAAAAGCGGCTTAATTATGTCATAGAAATGACAGAGAATGCGGCTAATAAAACAATGGATGCTGTTGAGGCTAGTTTACCTATAGCTCAACAACTGGCAGATGAAATATCTCATATCAAACCGACATGGGATCGTTTAATGAGTCGCGAGATTGAGCTTGGTGAGTTTAAACAACTTTGCCATAGTATCGATAAGTTTATGAATAATTCTCATCACAAAACTGATGAGCTTCAAAGCTTAATGACAAATGTACTAATGGCTCAAGATTATCAAGACTTAACGGGTCAAGTTATTCGTCGTGTTATAGAACTTGTTAGAGAAGTAGAAGAAAGCTTACTTCATCTTTTAACAGCGTTTGCTGAACAAGATGATAGTGACAACACAGCGAATAAAGTAGAACAACAAAAAATAAAAGAACCAGTTGCCACACAAACTTTAGCAGGTCCTGAAGGCCCTATTATTGATAAAGAATCGCGTAATGATGTTGTATCTGATCAAGATGAAGTCGATGATCTTTTATCAAGTTTGGGCTTCTAAGAGGAGAGTAACTGCATGTTTGAAGTCGATGAAGATATTTTACAAGACTTTCTTGTAGAGGCAGGAGAAATCCTAGAGCTTTTATCTGAACAGTTAGTTGAACTGGAAAATAATCCAGAAGATACAGAGTTACTAAACGCTATATTTAGAGGCTTTCACACTGTAAAAGGTGGAGCAGGCTTTTTAGCGATGACAGAACTTGTTGATGCTTGCCATGGTGCTGAAAACGTATTTGATTTATTACGTCAAGGCGTGCGAACTGTCAATTCAGAGTTAATGGATGTTATTTTACAAGCGCTCGACACCATTAATGAAATGTTCGCGACTATTCAAAATAGGGATAAGCCAGAACCTGCAGATCCTGAATTACTTCACACCCTCCATATTTTGGGCTTACCCCCAACAGAAGATGAGCTTAATGGAGTCTCTTCACAAACTGAAGTTGAACAGCCTCATAATGAAGTAGCTGATACGCCAATAGCTGATGATGAAGATCCTTTTGCATTTGATGAACTATTTAGTGGAACTCCTTCGGTTAGTGACGCTGAGATAGATGAAATCACTGAGGACGAATTTGAAAACTTGCTTGATGAACTACATGGTAAAGGTCAAAGTCCTGTAGTTGAAAAGCCAGCAGTAAGTAGTAGTGATTTTAATGGTGATATTACTGATGATGAATTTGACAGCTTATTAGACGAGTTACACGGTGTTGGCAGTTTTGGTGAGGTTGCGAGTGAAGCACCTGAACAAGATAACGCAGTTAAAGCGCCTGTAGATGCAGCTAAACCAGCCTCAAACACTTCTAATTCATCAGGTGATGAAATTAGTGATGATGAGTTTGAAGCACTCCTTGATGAACTTCATGGCAAAGGTACTGCACCTAAATCAACAGAAAGCGTTCCTGCGGTAAAACAGCCAAATATTCCTGCTAAACCAGCTGAAAAAGCGAGTGTGCCTGCAAGCAAACCTGAACCTGCAAAAGTACCCGTTTCTAAACCGGCAGAAAAACCGGTAGCTAAAGCAGCGCCAGTAACGCCTAAAAAATCAGCACCGCCAGCAGCAGAGACGACAGTTCGTGTAGACACAAAACGACTTGACCAAATTATGAATATGGTTGGTGAGTTAGTACTGGTACGAAACCGTTTGGTTAGTTTAGCTACTAACTCAGACAGTGAAGCCATGGGTAAAGCAATCTCTAACTTAGATGTGGTGACTGCTGATATTCAAGGTGCGGTTATGCAAACGCGAATGCAACCAATTAAAAAGGTATTTGGTCGTTTCCCTCGCGTGGTTCGCGATTTAGCTCGCAGCTTAAACAAAGATATTGACCTAAAACTTGTAGGTGAAGAAACTGATTTAGATAAAAATTTGGTTGAAGCCCTTGCCGATCCTCTTGTGCATTTAGTTCGAAACTCAGTTGACCATGGCATCGAAATGCCAGCTGTTCGTGAGGCTGCAGGAAAGCCGAGAACAGGTAATGTTACTTTATCAGCGTCTCAAGAAGGTGACCATATCTTGCTTACCATTAAAGATGATGGCGCAGGTATGGATGCTGAAAAACTGAAAAAAATAGCAATTAGTAAAGGTGTGCTTGATCACGACCAAGCAAGTCGACTTTCTGACACTGAAGCATATAACTTGATTTTTGCACCCGGCTTTTCTACAAAAGAAGAAATATCTGATATTTCAGGCCGTGGTGTTGGAATGGATGTGGTGAAAACTAAAATCACCCAATTAAACGGTTCTGTAAGTATTCAATCTGAGTTAGGCGTCGGTACTATTTTAGAGATTAAAGTACCACTTACCTTAGCTATATTACCAACCTTAATGGTCATTGTTGGCGCACAAACATTTGCGTTACCACTTGCTGGTGTTAGTGAGATATTCAACTTAGATTTAACGAAAACAAATGTGGTAGATGGGCAATTAACAATTATTGTGCGTAAAAAGGCAATACCGTTATTTTACCTCGAGCATTGGTTAGTTAAAGGGTCAGATCGTTCGAAGCGAAAATCACAAGGTCACGTCGTTATCGTGCAAATTGGTACTCAGCAAATTGGTTTTGTTGTTGACTCATTAATAGGTCAAGAAGAAGTTGTCATTAAACCACTTGATGCGTTACTACAAGGTACCCCAGGCATGGCAGGTGCTACAATTACTTCAGATGGTGGCATTGCACTAATTTTAGACGTTCCAAACATGTTAAAACATTACGCAGGCTAATAATAAAGTAGGTATATATTTAATATATACCTACGCATAAATTTAATAAGAGAGCTAAATGGCCGTTAAAGTTTTAGTTGTTGATGATTCAAGCTTTTTTCGCCGTAGAGTAAGCGAAATTCTTGAGCAAGACAGCGACATACAAGTTATAGGCTTTGCTGTTAATGGCAGAGAGGCTGTTGAAAAGGCAGCTCAGCTACGTCCAGATATGATCACTATGGATGTAGAAATGCCTGTGCTTGATGGTATTAGCGCAGTTAAAGAGATAATGGCGAGTAATCCAACGCCGATCTTAATGTTTTCATCTTTAACACGTGATGGCGCGACAGCAACGTTTGATGCGCTAGATGCGGGAGCAATGGATTTCTTACCGAAAAAATTTGAAGACATCGCTCGCAATAATGAAGACGCTATAAAGCTTTTGCAAAATAAAGTGAAAGATATAGGGCGAAGACGCTTACCGCGAACGTTTAAAGCTGCAACGCCACCTAAGTCAGTAATTCCAGCCAAACCAACAACAAGTACACTTTCTCAAAGAACAAGCACACTAACTCCTTCGATAAAACAACCCGATAGAAGCTTTCAAAGAGCAGCACCTAAAGCACCGTCAGGTACAAGTATTGCCTCAATGCGAGCAAGTGGAAAGCAATACCAGCTTGTGGCTATAGGTACTTCTACAGGTGGTCCTGTTGCACTACAAACTATATTAACTCAATTACCAGCTAATTTTCCTCATCCTATTTTGCTTATTCAGCATATGCCTGCGGCTTTTACACCCGCATTTGCGGCACGCTTAAATGGCCTGTGCCAAATAAAAGTGAAAGAAGCGCAACAAGGTGATCGTTTACAGCCTGGGACAGCTTATTTAGCACCCGGCGGACAGCAGATGATGGTAGAAGGGCGTGGCGCAAATAGAACACTGCGGGTATTTGAAGATCATAGTGAGAGAATAAGCTATAAACCGAGTGTGGATGTAACTTTTGCCAGTGCAGCAAAAACGTATCAAGGCGATGTGCTTGCTATTGTTTTAACAGGTATGGGCGCTGATGGACGTGACGGTGCAAGAATGTTAAAACAAACAGGTGCAACTATTTGGGCGCAAGATGAGAAAAGCTGTGTTGTTTATGGAATGCCTCAAGCTATCGCTAATGCGGGACTTTCGAGTGAAAGCTTAGCACTGAATGATGTTGCAGCGCGCATAAAGAGAGAGGTGGGTTGTGGATAAGCTCTCAATATTTGGACTATTTGTAGCACTAGGTGCAATAGGTCTAGGTTACTCTTTAGAAGGCGGCGTTGTTTCTGCACTATTTAATGGCCCTGCGCTTATTATTGTATTAGGCGGCACGCTTGGCGCTGTTATGTTACAAACATCGGCCAGCACATTCAAAAAAATGCTAAATATGAGCTCTTGGGTTTTTGTTGCGCCACAATACGATATTGAAGACGCAATAGAGCAAGTTAAACGATGGTCTTATAAGGCGCGTCAAGAAGGTTACTTAGCGCTTGAAAATGAGGCGCTAGCTCATCCAGATGCGTATGCTGCAAAAGGTTTAAGTCTACTTGTAGATGGTTGCTCAGAGCAAAAGCTACGTGACACTCTTGAAATTGACTTACTGTTAGAGCGTGATCGTTTACTTGAAGCCGCACGTGTTTATGAAGCAATGGGAGGCTACAGCCCTACCATTGGTATTTTAGGTGCGGTACTTGGTTTAATACAGGCTATGTCGTTTATTACCGACCCGCAAATGCTTGGTGCGGGTGTTGCTACTGCATTTATTGCGACAATTTATGGTGTTGGTTTAGCTAATTTATTGTTTTTACCTATGGCAAATAAGTTAAAACAGCGTGTAGAGCAAAAAATGCTTTATCATGAAATGCTTGCCGAAGGCGTGATTGCAATAAGTGTTGGCGAAAGCCCAGTAAATATTGAATTAAAGCTTGAAGCCTACCGTGTAGAGCGTCCTAATTTAGTGGACGAATAACATGTTACGCCGACGACTTCGTCACTCTGATCCTAAAAGTCAGCATACAGAACGTTGGCTTGTATCGTATGCCGACTACATGACGATTATGTTTGCTTTTTTTGTGGTGCTGTATGCAATAGCGATTAACAAAGAAGAACAATTTCAAATATTGTCAGACTCCCTTGAACACGTTTTTGATAAATCTGCCCGCCAGCACTCCGAGCAAGGTGAGGGCGTCAATGGTAATGGAATATTGACTGATAGAGTTAGCCCAGAACAAGAAGTTCTTTATGGTGAAAGTATTTTAAAAGAAGAACAAGGTCCAGAGTTACTCGACGGTCAAAGTGATACAAGTAACATACAACAGAAATATTTAGGAAAACCACTCGATAGCTTACTTGCTAAGCTGCAGTCAGCGCTTATTGATGAAATTCGTGACGGAGAAGCCAGCTTAGAGCTGAATCAAGATTGGCTGATTATAGAGCTCAGCTCAGGTATGTTATTTTCAAGTGGTAGCTCAGTTGCACACTCGAGAGCAAAGCAAGTCGTCAAAATTGTTAAAGATATTATTGCTCCAGTAGATAACTATATTAGGGTGCGTGGCTATACTGATGATGAAAGTATTCGCAACGAGATATTTCGCTCAAATTGGGAACTCTCGGTTGCTAGAGCAACGTCTATCCTAGTAGAACTAGAAGCATTAGGTATTAATTCTGCCAGAATGGCGATAGAAGGTTATGGTCAATATTCACCTTTTGTAAGTAACGATACAGAACAAGGGCGAGCAGAAAATCGTAAAGTTGTTATTGCACTTTCTAAGTATGGTTTACCACCAATACAATACAGTAAAGGTGATGAACAAGTTAATAAACCAGTAGTGGCAAAGCCTGAAATTGAGCTCCCTTCAGATGACGATACAATAAAAATAATTCGTTTGCCTCATGGTGGTATTCGCATAACAACGCGCAATGAACAGTAATTAGGATGTAATGTGAAGATTTGGACTGTCGCAAATCAAAAAGGTGGTGTTGGGAAAACAACAACTGCAGTGAGCCTTGCCGGTATTTTAGCTTTGCAGGGTAAGCGTGTGTTGCTTATAGATACAGACCCTCATGCATCACTCACTTATTACTTTGGCATTGACTCAGAAGATTTAGAAGTGAGTGTGTACGATATTTTTGCTCGTGGCACAAGCATGCAAAGTGAAGAGATACTTCAAGCTCTATGTCCATCAACGCTTGAAAACCTGGATATTTTACCCGCAACAATGGCAATAGCCACGCTTGATAGAAGTATGGGTAATAAAACAGGAATGGGATTAATACTAAAAAAAGCACTTGCAAAAATCAGTGAACATTACGATTATGCAATTTTAGATTGCCCTCCCGTTTTAGGGGTGTTAATGGTTAATGCGCTTGCAGCAAGTGAGCGAATTTTAGTGCCAGTGCAAACGGAGTTTTTAGCACTTAAAGGGCTTGATAGAATGATGCGCACTATGGAATTAATGCAAACCTCTCAAGCGAAAGATTATCAATATACTATAATCCCTACTATGTATGATAAACGTACTAAAGCATCGTTAGAAGCATATAAAGCATTACAAAGTACGTATGGTGATAAAGTCTGGCCAGGTGTAATACCGGTGGATACTAAATTTAGAGATGCAAGCTTTGCGCAAAAAGTGCCTGTAGAGTATTGCCCTCGTTCGCGTGGTGTATACGCATATAAAGCACTGCTAGAATATTTAATTGAACAAGGTTAATGAATGAGTAAGCAATTATTTGCTAATGAAAAAGTAATGAAACAATACCTAGGGGCTTTGTTATGTGAAGACGAGCCTGTAGATAACCTTGAGCCAGTTGCAAAATTACTCGAGCAAATGCCGCACGACTCGCAGCAAGAACATATTCATTTAAAACCTAAAGAACAGATAAAAGCGGCAGAAAAAATATTTGATCAAGATTTACTTAATGCCGAAATTAAGCCAATAGTTGAACCGATTATTGAAGCCGAAAAAGTTAATAAAGCCATTGACGATGAAGTAATAGAGCCAATAAGTACGACTATTGAAGAACCAGAGCCACAGATTGTAACCACTAGCCAATCTGACTATTTTGATGGTGAATTTCAGGCATTATTTTTTGAAGTTGCTGGTTTAACATTGGCTGTACCCTTAAAAGCATTAGGCGGTATACATCAATTAGGTGAAGTTAATCATTTGTTTGGTAAGCCAAAGTGGTTTAAAGGCGTTATGCTCAATAGAGAAGAAAAGCTTAATGTTGTTGATACTGCTCGGTGGGTAATGCCAGAAAAGTATGATGATAAATTAGAAGCGTCTTTAGATTATCAGTATTTAATTACCTTAGGTGATAGCCAGTGGGGCTTATTAGCTGAAAAGTTGATAAATAACATTACATTGAGTAAAGAAGATGTAAAATGGCGTACAAATAAAAGTAAGCGCCCATGGCTTGCTGGTGTTATAAAAGAAAAAATGTGTGCTTTAATAGACGTAGATAATTTAAATATATTATTAGAGAAAGGCTTAGATAGCCGTCAGTAGTAATGACCATTACGGGGTAATAGCATGAATCAAGATAAATTACTGTCAGCAAATAAAAACGCAGATAATAATGATGAAATTTTACAGTGGGTTACGTTTAAGCTAGAAGAAGAAACCTACGGCGTAAATGTAATGCAAGTACAAGAAATACTTCGTTACACTGAGATAGCCCCTGTACCAGGTGCACCTTCTTACGTTATTGGTATTATTAACTTACGCGGTAACGTTGTAACGGTTATAGATACTCGTGCACGTTTTGGTTTGTTAGCTGCTGATGCAACCGATAATTCTCGTATCTTAATTATTGAAGCTGAAGAGCAAGTTATCGGCATCTTAGCTGACAGCGTATCTGAAGTGGTTTATTTACGCAGCTCTGAAATCGATAGTGCACCAAATGTTGGTACTGAAGAAAGTGCTAAGTTTATTCAAGGCGTTTGTAATCGTGATAATGAATTACTGATTTTGGTTGATTTAAATAAGTTACTCAGTGATGACGAATGGGATGAGTTAAGCGATATATAAGCTTTACCAAATAAATTATGCTGTTACTTAGTATAGCTATATCAGCGTTAGCGATAGGACTTATATCGCTGGCGTTAGTTATTGCATTAAAAAATAAACAAGCGAATGAAGTTAATGCAGTGTCGCAACAGCTCAAAGATAGCTCAGAGCAAACTCATATTTTGCGAAGTGAGATTTCAGAGCTTAGAACAGGGCTCTTAAGTATTGGTAAGCGAGTGCTTGAGGTTGAACAACAAAATCAAGATTTGGTTCAACAACAAGCTGCGCAAAAATACGATGACCCTGATGCTAAAATTTACTCTCGTGCAGTAAAAATGGTTGAATTAGGTGCCGATCTTAATGAGGTGATACGCGAATGCGAATTACCGCGAGCAGAAGCTGAATTACTATTTTCATTACATAAGCAAAAAGGCGCTTAGCGCCTTTGTGTTTACAAGTGCATAAATAAGCTCATGCTTTAATATTTAACTTACCTTGAAAGTCTTGCCAGCCTGGCGGAAACTGACCTCTTAATACATATGAAAACGCAATGAGTTCTGCAATTACATAATAAAGTTCTTTAGGAATTTCCTCCCCTAAGCTCAAATGAGACAACGTTTTAGCAAGCTCAGCATCTTCGTGAATCATAATTCCTTTGAGTTTTGCCGCCGCAATTATTTCGTCAGCTAAATCACCAAACCCTTTTACACTTACAGTGGGTGTATTGCCAGCTTCATATAAAAGCCCAATGGCTGACTTATTAATTGGTGTATCACTCATAGCTAAACCTTAATATTAATAATTGCATGAGATTTATAAAATGCCTGATTATTTGCATCGCCTCGCTTTAAGTTGAGCTCTCCAACTTGTAAACCATGTTTAGCTAGTTTGGATCTTAAATTATCTAAGTGAGGGTGAGCAATTGCGCTTATTTCTTGGCTCGAGGCTAATAGCTGGCAATCAAGTGCTTTATCCATTAACTCAGCGGTAATTTGTAACTGCCCAATCTGTGCATAATCAAAGTTTAACCTGACAAACCATACATTTTTATCTTCTAATTTATCTGTGCTTGGCTTTTTATATTGCCCCAGTGTTATTTCTGTTTGGGCGGTCTCCGGCGGCAATTTCATTGGTAATAAAAATTGTGCAAGCGGGTTTGTGTCAGGTTGCTGATTTGGTGTTGAAACACTTACTTGGGTAAGTGTGTTTTTAACGTGTACGATTTCGCTAGCTAATGCTTGAACTTGAGCTTGCTGCAGTTGCTCAAGTATTTTTGCTCCCGCGTTACCGGTCTTAAAAGTAGGTATGAGAACTTGTAAAAGTGCATCTAAGCCAGTTTGGTTATTAAAGCTTATTGGTGTTACTGATTGGCTAATTATAGGGGCTGCTAAAATACTCACTGCAACTTGTTCAAGTCCTTTAGTGAAGCTACTTTGTAGTATGTCCCCCGTTAATTGAGATGGTTGTAAGGTGGCTAATACTTCACGCTGTATGGTCGCAGGGTTAATATTATTACTTGAGACCATGCGATTAAATGCTTGGTTAATTAAGCGAGTTAAATCGGGCGTATCTTTTGTTGTTCTATTTGTAATGTCAGTAATTTGACTACTTAAAAGCTGTTTGTTACCAGCCACTCTATCCGTAGGGATTGTGGTATCAGGAAGCTTTAATAATGTGCTTAATAGCTTTGCTTCTATTGGTTGTAGCATTTGACTACGAGAGGCAATATTAGATAACGGCTCTGCTAATGGGATCGTGTTTTTAATAGCGGCAGAGTTTACACTGTTTTGATTGTTGCCATTTATTACTTGTTGCACTGAAGAAGTTGTTTGCCCTTTAGTAACAATTTCACTTGTAGGCTTAATTAACGTATCAACTTTACTGTTGGTACTAATACTCAGAGTACTCAATTGACTCGCGTTTGGATTACTTGGCTTAGCGCTCGCCACTTCACTTTGCGTAATATTATTTGTTTTTGGCGTGTTGGTTGTTGCTGTGTTTGAAGGTGATTGCCAAACACTAACACTTCCTTTTATTTGCTGAGTTAATTGTACAAGTGGTGGGAGTCTTGAAAAGTGCTCTGGTAAAATATTACTCGTATTGCTATTCAACGCAGTACTTACATGTTGGGTAATGTTAACTCTAGTTAGCGGTGATTCTGTTACTTGTACAATTAAGCCTGGCCTTTGTATTGCAGACAATACAAATGGTGGTGTTAGCTCAGGTTTATTTGCTGCTGCAAAGGGCTTATTTTCAAAGTATTTAACCGCATCATTAATTCGCGTTTTTAAATCACTAAAGCTATTTTGTAGCCACGATTTTATTGGACTATCTGGGGTCAATAATGGGTTTACTTTTACATTAGAAACAGACGATGGCACTGCCGGTGCGTTGCTTTTTTGCGCTAAAAGTAACTCGTTAAATGGTTTAGAAAATGAGTTATTAAGCGTCACTTTTATATTGTTAGCATCGGTTTGAATAAGTAATTTATCTGCCTGATTTATTAAATTTACTTTAATAGGCGTGTTGGGTAGTTCACTAACTTGTTGATTAGTAATAGGCGTTGTAAACGAACCTGGCTTTTGAGGATGAGTTAAAATAGCGAGCTTAGGTGTTGCTTGCAGTTGCGCACTAGGTAATAAAGCCACGAGTAATTTAGTAAGTTTAGTTTGGCTAAGTGGTTGCGTATGAACTGTATCTGCAAAGCGATTAATAACATTAAGCTGTGTGCCTTTATTGGTGGTGCTAACAACTACTTTTAAAGGCTGTTCGGTTATAAGTAACTGCGCTACGTCTTTATTTATGGCAATACTGGCGTTGAGTTTATCAATTACTAATTTGGGAGTTGGGGATACAACGACTTGTACATCCAGTGGTTTGCTTTGTACCTCAGTGCCCGTGCTTACATAATTTAATAAACGCTGTAATTGTACTGGTTGATTTAAAGTCAGGGTAGTAGTGTTTGGCGTGATGTTGAGCTGTTTGCCATCGGGGTTGAGCTGTATGTTAGCACTGGCTATTTTTTGTAAATTTTGAGGTGTGCTTGCAGTGCCAAGCCTTAATGTTTGCCAATGCTTATCAATCAATACATCAAGCGTAATCGAGTCTTTCGAAAATTGAATGTTTTTAGCCGCAAGTACCTCATTAGGTAATTGTGATAACTCATTGGGTTGGGGAGTCGTTGACTGATTGATAACCAATGAATTAGATAATGTTATTTGCGTTGGCGTATTCATTATTTTAAATCAAGTTTTCTCTATTTTAAGTGAATCGATTTTAAAGCAATATTCGTATTACCCTATCATTATGGTAGACTAACGCCTAATTTTTGGCAGAGAGAATCGTCATCTTGTTACACATTAAGTCCGTCACCTGCATCAAGCAAGATCGTTGTTTGTTTGCGGATCTTAATTTTAGCCTTAATAGCGGTCAAATCATGCAATTAGCGGGTCCTAATGGGGCTGGTAAAACATCGCTATTGCGTATTATCGCAGGCTTCTCTGTGCCTGATGAAGGGGCTGTTTTATTTCAAGAACAGCCTATATCTAAGTACTACGAAGAGTATGCCAGAGAACTACTCTTTATAGGCCATAAAACAGGTGTAAATACTCAGCTTAGTGCAGTTGAAAATGTTCGCCATTGGTTACAAATTAATGGCTACATAAACGAGCCTGACTTATATGCCATTCTAGCGCAACTTGGCCTTGTTGGGCTTGAAGATGTACCGGTTAGGATGCTATCTGCTGGGCAACAACGACGTGTAGCTTTGGTAAGGCTTTGGTTAAGTGATGCTAAGTTATGGGTACTTGACGAGCCATTTACCGCGCTTGATAAAAGCGGCGTTGCTTTTTTACAGCAGCGATTTACTGAACACTTACAAAGCGGTGGTGCTATTTTATTAACGACCCACCAAGATTTAACGACCCATTTTAGTAACTTGCAAACGGTTACATTGGAGTATCGCCACTAATGACCCGTCAACATTCTTATTGGTTGCTATTTAGTGCGGTATTTACCAAAGATGTAAAACTTGCGTTTCGCCAGCGCGCCGAAATTGTAAATCCTATTTTGTTTTTCTTAATTGTAATTTCATTATTCCCGTTAGCAATAGGGCCTGAGCCCGGTCTATTGGCAAGAATGGCGCCAGGTATTATTTGGGTCGCCGCATTACTTTCTACCATGTTGGGATTGGATAAGCTGTTTAGAGATGATTTTAATGATGGCTCATTGGAGCAGTTAATTGCATCGTCTTATCCGTTATCGTTAACCGTACTCGCAAAGGTTACTGCACATTGGGTAGTAACAGGCCTTCCGCTTGTATTAATGACGCCGCTGTTTGCATTGCTATTAAACCTAGAAAGTACGGCGCTAACTGCGACCGTTTTAACATTATTATTAGGCACACCACTATTGAGCTTTATTGGCGCAATTGGCGCTGGGCTTACTGTGGGGCTACAAAAAGGGGGTATTTTGATGAGTTTACTCGTACTGCCTTTGTATATTCCTGTTTTGATTTTTGCAACGTCAGCTATCGATACCAGCACAATGTCGCTGGATTATAGTGGGCAGCTTGCCATCCTTGGTGCAATGTTGCTTATTGCTATTATTAGTGCACCAATTGCCATATCGTCAGCTTTAAAAGTGAGTGTAAGTTAATGTGGAAGTGGTTACATCCCTATGCTAAAGCAGAGCGTGCATATCAGTTATGCAATACGTTACTGCCTTATTTTGCCGTAGTTACCGTAGTTAGTATGATTGTTGGATGGGTATGGGGGCTTGGTTTTGCACCTGCCGATTACCAACAAAAAGACAGCTACCGTATCATTTTTATTCATGTTCCTTCTGCCATTTTATCTATGGGCGCTTACTCCTCAATGGCAATTGCCGCCATTGTTGCACTTGTATGGCAACTACGAAATGCTGAACTTGCTGTTATTGCTATAGCCCCTGTTGGTGCATGCATTACTGCTATTGCTCTTATTACTGGCGCTGCATGGGGTAAACCTATGTGGGGTGCTTGGTGGGTGTGGGATGCACGTTTAACGTCTGAACTTATTTTATTATTTTTATATCTTGGGGTGCTTTCGCTTTACCATGCGTTTGAAGATAAAAAGTCAGCAGGGCGTGCGGCTTCTATTTTAGCGATTGTTGGCGTAATTAATTTACCTATTATTCATTACTCTGTTGAGTGGTGGAATACGTTACACCAAGGTGCAAGCATTACAAAACTAGACACCAAAGCAATAGACCCAAGTATGTTTTGGCCTCTTATGGTTAATATTTTAGCCTTTGCTGCTTTTGTAGGCACAGTGACTTTAATTCGTCTTAAAAATGAAATATTGCAACGCGAAAAGCACCGACCGTGGGTGCGCTCGTTGTTAAATAAGAGGTAATTATGCAGTTTGACTCTTTTTCTGATTTTATTGCAATGGGAGGCTATGGGTTTTATGTATGGCTTTCTTTTGGTACATGCGCACTTATTTTACTTGGTATTTTAGTGAACTCTTTGAGAGATACTAAACGTATTATGGCTTCAGTAGAGCAACAAATAGTACGTGAAGCGCGAATTAAAAAAGCTAAACAGGAACAAGTATCATGAATCCAAGACGTAAAAAGCGCCTATTGGTAATTATTGCCGTACTGTTTGGTATTGGTGGATCGATTGGTTTAGTGCTTTATGCACTTCAAGAAAATATAAACTTATTTTATACGCCAAGCGAGCTTATTGATGGTAAAGGTCCTAACAAAGAAAAACCACACATAGGCCAAAAGTTACGTATTGGCGGTATGGTTGTACCTGGTACAGTTGAGCGAAATGAACAAAGCTTGCAAGTAAGCTTTAAGTTAATTGATACAGGTCCATTAGTGACCGTGCGTTATCAAGGCATATTGCCAGACTTGTTTCGTGAGGGGCAAGGCATTGTAGCGCAAGGTGTGTTAATAGAACCTAATGTTATAGAAGCATTTGAAGTACTTGCAAAGCATGACGAAGAATACATGCCAGCAGAAGTTGCAGAGGCAGTTAAAGGTATCAAACACGAAAAACCAAAATACAACTTAGATAGTGGTAATTAGCTATGATCCCAGAAATTGGTTATTTTTCTTTAACGCTTGCCATGGTGCTAAGCGTTTTACTGTGTATTTTTCCTCTTTGGGGCGCGCATACCGGTAATCTTCGATTAATGCGTGCGGCTCCATCTTTAGCAATAGGACAGTTTGCCTTTGTACTAATCTCTTTTGCTGCACTTATTTATGCGAGTTTAACTGACGATTTTACCGTATCTTACGTAGCGTATCATTCAAGTAGTACGCTGCCTTGGTACTATAAAATCACCTCTACGTGGGGCGGTCATGAAGGTGCTATTTTATTATGGCTA
>NZ_AUTN01000101.1:0-35990 GCF_000497955.1 Pseudoalteromonas sp. TAE56 | reverse complement strand
GGCGGGTTGGACTGCCGCTGTTGCAGCGCGTTCTAAATCATTACCTTGGGTACTACGTGCTCGCGTATTGGGTGTGCTTGGCTTTTTAGGTGTAGGTTTTATGATGTACACCTTGCTGCTTTCAAGCCCATTTGAGCGTCTACTTCCTTATTTTCCAGTAGAAGGGCGAGATTTGAATCCGCTGCTTCAAGATCCTGGAATGATTATTCATCCACCATTACTGTACATGGGTTATGTAGGTCTTTCGGTTGCTTTCTCTTTTGCTATAGCTGCATTATTAACCGGTAAACTTGATAATACATGGGCTAAATGGTCACGCCCGTGGACGATGACAGCATGGGGATTCTTAGGTTTAGGTCTTACTATTGGTAGCTGGTGGGCGTATTCAGAACTAGGCTGGGGCGGCTGGTGGTTTTGGGATCCTGTAGAGAATGCAGCGCTTATGCCTTGGCTTGTTGCAACTGCATTACTGCATTCATTAAGTGTGACAGAAAAGCGCGGTATATTTAAATCATGGACAGTGTTACTCGCGATTGCAGCATTCTCTTTAAGCTTGCTGGGTACGTTTATTGTACGTTCGGGTATTATTGTATCGGTACATGCTTTTGCGACTGACCCAGATAGAGGCTTATTTATACTCGCCTTTTTAGGCGTAGTTGTAGGTGGTGGCTTGGCATTATATGCAATGCGTGTATCACAAGTGCACAGTGAAGGTCGATATAAGCTCGTATCACGCGAAGTTGCGTTATGGCTCAATAATATATTTTTAGTCGTTGCTACATTAATTGTTATGTTAGGCACTTTATTGCCAATGGTTCATAAAGAAATGGGCTTAGGTAGCATTTCTATTGGTGAACCGTTTTTTAATAAGATGTTTGCAATAATTTTGGTCCCTTTTGCTATTTTGATGGGAATAGGACCACTTTTACGTTGGAAGCAAAATAAATGGGCTTTCTTACAAAACAAAATATTAATGGGTGTATTAGCAAGTGTCGTGATTACCTGCGCTTGGTTGTTCTCAAGTTACGATTTAGTAAAGCCTCTTACATTATTAGCGACAACGCTTGCAGTGTGGATTGCAATATCAACAGGGATTGATATTTACACCAAAGCCGCAGTGCACGGCACATTAAAAGAAGGTTTAAAACGCTTTACTGTCAGTTACTGGGCGATGGTGCTTGGGCATATTGGTATTGCATTTATTATTGCGGGCGTAACACTGACCTCTGCTTATTCAGTAGAGCGTGACGTATCAATGAAACCGGGTGAAACCGCACAGCTTAATGAGTATGAATATCGCTTTGATGGTGTTAAAACTATTCGCGGACCAAACTACAGCGGCCATGCGGGCGTTGTATCGGTGCTTAAAAACGATGAGCTGGTAACACGCTTACATGCTGAAAAACGTAAATATGATATAGGTATGCAGTTTATGACTGAGGCAGCAATAGATGCCGGTTTTAAACGTGATTTATATTTAGCGTTAGGTGAGCAGTTAAGTGGTGATGCATGGTCACTTCGCATTTATCATAAACCATTTGTACGCTGGATATGGATTGGTGGTGTGCTTATGTCATTTGCAGGTTTCATGATTTTGTTTGATAAACGCTACCGTACATCAGCTAAAACAGCCCGTAAAGATGCACCGGAGAGTGTTTTATGAACCGTAAAATTTTAGCACTCGCGCCGCTTTTAGTATTTGCATTTGTTTGTGTGTTTTTATACCAAGGACTTTTTGCTAACCCTCGTGAAATTCAAACGGGGCGGTTAGGCCAAGAAATGCCCGCATTTAATTTACCAGATTTGATGCAAGACAATAAAGAGTGGACTAACGAGTCGTTAAAAGGCGAAGTTTACTTATTAAACGTGTGGGGTACTTGGTGCCCGACATGTTTAGTTGAACTTGGCTATTTAACTAAATTACGTGAGCAAGGCGTTAAAATTATTGGGCTTTATTACGTACAAGGTTACGACGCTGACTTTGATGGCCCATTTAATATGCAATCACTTCGTACAGAGGTGACTGATATGCTACAACGTGCGGGCGACCCATATCAATTTAATATTTTAGACTTACACCGTACTTTGTCGTTGGATTTAGGTGTCTCGGGTGCGCCTGAGACATTTTTAGTTGATAAAAACGGCACTATTTTACTGCACCATACAGGTGATATAAACCCGCGAGTATGGCGAGCTAAATTTGCGCCAATTATGCAGGAGCTTAAATAATGAAGTGGTTTTTACTTACACTTAGTCTTTTTGTGAGCATGGGTGCGTTTGCAGAGCAAGATCGCTATCAATTTGATAACAATAAACAAGCAATACTATTTGAAGAGCTAACTAAAGAGCTACGTTGCCCTAAATGTCAAAATCAGAATATTGCTGATTCAGACGCCGTTGTTGCTAAAGATTTACGCGATAAAGTACTCGTACTGGTGAAAGAAGGTAAGAGCAAAGACGAAGTGATTGATTACATGATAGACCGCTTTGGTTATTTTGTTCATTACGACCCACCCGTTACACCCGCTACTTTAGTACTTTGGGTATTACCTGTATTAATTGTAATAGTCGGCTTTGGATTTATTGTTATTCGTCAACGAAAAGCATCAGTAAAACAAACGTGGAGCAGCGACGACGAAATGCTGTTAGCTAAGCTAATTGAACAAAATAAACGTCAGGAGCAAAGTTAAATGATATTAATGTGGGCGTGTTTTGCTTTACTCACACTGGTTGCTCTTGGATTTGTGATGTTGCCTTTTTTAAAAAAAGAGCGCGTTCAAACAATTACTCATAATGCCAATGCTGAGCTAATTAGCATTTATGAGCAGCGTTTAGTTGATTTACAAACTGATTTAGATAATCAACGTATTGATGGCGTAAGTCATGCAGAATCAATTGTTGAATTAAAACGTCGCTTATTGAATGAGTTATCACCAGAAAAATCACTAAACAGCAAAGGTAATAATCGTATTTTTGCTTTAACGGGTGGCGCTTTTGTTCTTGCTCTAACAGGCGTTTTTTATGGTCTAACGGGTAGCCAGCAGCAAATTTCGGCTTGGCATGATGCAATGGATAATTTAGCTGATTATGGTGAACGTGCTGTAATGCAAAAAGGTGAGCCGCTTAGCCAAAATGAGCTGCAGGCTTTTGCTTTGGCACTTCGTACTAAGCTTAGTCGTTCTGGCGATGATGAAGTTGCTTGGATGCTACTTGGGCGAGTTGCTATGTCGCTTAATGAATTTGACATGGCGCAGCAGTCATTTGACAAAGCACTACGTATGAATCCTGATAATATGCAGGTACTTATTAGTTATAGCCAAGTTTTATTACTAGAAGGCAGCGAAGCTAATATGACTCGTGCGGCAGGTATGCTCTCAAAAGTACTGAAAGTTGAGCCTACCAATTTAGATGCAATTTCGTTATTAGCACTTATTGCCTATGAACGTAAAGATTGGCCTCAAGCTAAAGCTGCATTTGAAGTTTTACTTGCCAGTATGGAAAAAAATGATTCTCGTTATAGCATGATTTCCGAGCGTATTAGTGATATTGAGCAGCAAATGCAAACGGAAGGCTCTGTTATGCCAGTTACTAATACAACGGGTGCTATTGCAGTTACAGTCGACATTGCAAAAGAGCTTATAGATAAACAGCCAAAAGACGGTATTTTGTTTATATTTGCAAAAGCAGCAAGTGGTTCGCCAATGCCGCTAGCTGCTGTTAAGCTCGCTAAATATTCATTTCCAATTACAGTTGAGTTGAGTGATAGTAGTGCAATGGTTGCTGGGCTAAACTTGTCTAGTGCAGAAAATATTATTATTTCAGCGCGTATCTCTATAGATGACTCTGTTATGCCAAGTTCTGGTGAGCTAGAAGGTCATTCAGAGTCGTTAAAGCGTGAAAGTGTAAGTGACTACCAACTTCAAATTGATACATTAATACCTTAAGGACGTTAGATGTTAAAACACAGTTTTACTTTTTTATGTTTATTGATACTAGCCGGGTGTGCTCAAGTACCACAAAGCAAAGTAGATGACAGAGATCCGCTGCAAAGTATTAATCGTCCGTTATACGATTTTAATATGGATGTATTGGATGCTTATTTATTGCGCCCCGTTGCTGTAGGTTATGTTGAAGTAACGCCTGTACCGGTAAGAAACGGTATTGTTAATTTTACAGGTAATATTACAGCGCCTGTCGATATGATTAATGCGGGTTTGCAAGGTAAGTCGGGTAATGCAAGTGTGAGCTTAGCGCGATTTTTAGTTAACTCTACAGTTGGTATTTTTGGTATTTTTGATGTTGCTAGCTCATTAGGCCTTGAAATTGTAGATGAAGACTTTGGACAAACGTTGGGTGTATGGGGGGTGGGTGATGGCGCTTATTTAATGCTACCAGGCATGGGTCCCACAACAGCACGTAATCTGACTGGTGATGTAGTCGACAACTTTGTATTACCTGAAGTTGCGCTAACGACTCCACAAACTATTCTAGTGTTTGTTTTAAAAGCAGTTGAGGCACGTGCATCATTAATCCCACAAGAGGGGTTATTAAATGATTCACTTGATCCGTACTTATTTGTAAAAGATATTTACTTTCAGCGTCAAATTTATGAACTGTACGACGGCAACCCGCCAATTAAAGAAGAGCCAGCTGATTTTGATGAAGACTTTTTAGAAAGTTTATAATTGAAAAGCCACTCACAAAAACGCCAGCTAAATGCTGGCGTTATTGTTTGCTGTTTAGATATTTATTTTTCGTTAACTATTAACTGCATTTGTTCATTAACCCAAGCTAGTGCTTCATGATAGGCATCGGGAACTTTTTTACCTAGGTTTAGTTCTTTCGTTAGTTCGTTTGCGGCAGACCAATTTGCTTGTTCATAATACTTAACTAAGTTTAAGTATTTTGCCAATAAGCCTTCGTCGTTTAATAGCGCTGTTTTTATATCATTAGAAAGTGGAAGTTTTTTCATGACGCTTTCCATGCTCTCATCCAAAATTGCATCCATAAGAGACATCATACCGGTTAAAAACGCCATGCCAGTGTCTTTAAATTGTCCGTGGGATATAGCCAGTAATTCAGCAAATCGAGCGCGTGTAAGCGATAGCCTAATTAGCTCTACAGGTTTATCTGCAGATACTTGTGCTGCAAACAGTAGTGACAATAGCTTTTTAATTTCATTGGCACCAAGCACTATAAGGGCTTGCTTAATGGTACTTATTTCAGCGCGGCGAGCAAATGCGGCAGAATTTGAATACCTAAGTAACTTATAAGACAGATTTACATCACGTTCAAACACGTCAGTGATTTTTTTAAGATCCATATCAATGTTTGATGTTTCGTAGAGTAATTCAGCTAATGCCATTTCTGAAGGCGGTAAAGCCTTACTTTGTACCATTTCAGGTTTTGAGAAGAAAAACCCTTGGAAATAATCAAACCCAAGCTCTAAAGCTTGTTGGTAAATTTCGTAGGTTTCAACTTTTTCGGCAAGTAACTTAATATGCGAGTGTGGTTTTAAATCGTTAAGAACCGTTTTTATTGTATCTATATCGCATGTTAAAAAGTCTATTTTAATGATATCAATGAACGGGTAAAAATGACGCCATACAGGTTGATGAATATAATCATCAAGAGCAATAGTGTAACCTTTATCTTTTAAATCTTTAACAATAGCTAATAAACGCTTACCAGGCTGAATCGTTTCAAGTATTTCTACAACTATTGTATCTTTACCTAGCAGAGTAGGATAACCCTTTGACAGCGTTTCTAGGGTGAAATTTATATAGGCAGGTTTATTATCGGTTAAATCTTCTAAACCAAAATTAAACTGGCTTCCCTCAATAAGTCGTGTTGTTGCTTCGTCACCATCTATATCGGGAAATACGTTATCAACGCCATCACGAAATAAAAGCTCATATCCGATGAGCTTTTTATCTCTGTCTAAAATCGGTTGACGTGCAGCGTAAAAATACATAAACAGTTCCGTAAGAGTGATGTAATTAGGTATTGTAATAATATATGGCAAAAGATTCAAAATAGCATTACGTATATTTGCATGATTAATAAATTATCATTATAAATTAAGGAGTTTCTTGTATTTAATTTATTATATTTTACCAATTAGCTTTAAAATTATTCAACATGAGTATTTTTGTATCAGCTGGGGGCAACAAGTTGGAGATTTTATTATTAAGCATGATATAGTCAGCGAGAATGGTTTTTATCCTAATAGTGTCTTTATTATAATATTTTAAGAGTCAATATTCGGATTAAGAGCCTGTTATTAATAATTATGCGGAGGCTAATTTGGAAACAGGAATGATTATTTCACTAGCATTATATTTTGTTGTAATGTTAGGTATCGGACTATATGCATATAAGCAATCTACTGACGATGTATCTGGTTACATGTTAGGTGGACGAAATCTATCTCCAAGCGTTGCTGCACTGTCTGCGGGTGCATCGGATATGAGTGGCTGGATTTTAATGGGCCTACCTGGTGCGATGTTTGTTACTGGTTTTAGTAGTACATGGATAGCAATTGGCTTGGTGATTGGTGCTTGGTTAAATTACCTGTTAGTTGCACCTAGATTACGTGTGTACACTGAAAAAGCAAATGACTCTATAACAATCCCAGATTACTTTTCAAATCGCTTCAATGATAAGTCAAACTTATTACGTGTTGTATCAGCTATAGTAATTATCGTCTTCTTTACCCTTTATACGTCATCAGGTGTTGTAGCCGGCGGAAAGCTGTTTGAAAGCTCATTTGGTCTAAGTTATGAAATGGGTTTATACATTACGACAGGTGTAGTTGTTTTATATACTTTGTTTGGCGGTTTTTTAGCGGTTAGCTTAACTGACTTTGTGCAAGGTTGTATTATGTTCATTGCACTTATTCTTGTGCCTACCGTTGCATACTCTTTACTAGAACAACCCCTAGAGTCAACTCTGCATAGCGTAAACCCAGATATGCTTAACTGGATTGGTGCAGGCTCTGCATTAGGTATTATTTCTGCAATGGCCTGGGGCTTAGGTTATTTTGGCCAACCACATATCATTGTTCGCTTTATGTCAGTACGTAGTGTTAAAGATATGCCTAAAGCACGCCGTATTGGTATGACATGGATGATTGTTGCTGCCATTGGTGCTGTTGGTACTGGTATATTTGGTGCTGCTTATACTTATGAGAATAATATTGTAGTTGAAGATCCTGAAACGATTTTCTTAATTCTTTCTGAGTTATTGTTTCACCCACTTATTGCTGGCTTTTTATTAGCTGCAATTTTAGCTGCCATTATGAGTACAATTTCTTCACAGTTACTTGTTAGTTCAAGCTCATTAACAGAAGATTTCTATAAAACATTCTTACGTAAAGATGCTAGCGATAAAGAACTAGTTGCTGTTGGCCGTATTAGTGTAGCCATAGTTGCTATGTTTGCTATTTACTTGGCTTACGACAGAGATAGCTCTATATTAGATTTAGTAAGTAATGCCTGGGCTGGCTTTGGAGCTGCGTTTGGACCACTTGTATTGTTTAGCCTTTATTGGAAACGTATGAATTTTGCTGGCGCCTTATCAGGTATGTTAGTAGGTGCGTTTACTGTACTAATTTGGATATATGGACCATTTACTATAAATGGTGAAGGCTTAAGCAGCTTTATGTACGAAATAGTACCAGGCTTTATTTTAGCGAGCATCGCAATTATTGTTGTTAGCTTAGTTACAAAAGAGCCTGAGAAAAACATTACCGCTTTATTTGATGAAGTAGAAAAAGAGCTTTAAATAGTAATTACTGCCCATTTTTGAATGGGTAGTAAATTAATACCAATCCGCAATAATACTTAATCATTTTGCGGGGCTAAACGTGTCACTACCTGTGTTGAAAAATTATCATTTAGAACAACTAAATAGCGAATTTTTTGACTGGCTATCAATACGTTTTTCCACCCTCAAAATAGATCACTTAATAAAGCGAATTGGTATAATAAAAAAGGGAGCAACTTAGTTGCTCCCTTTTTTTATTTAGTTTGTCCCGACCGAGGAAAGGGCAATCTACGAGTTAACTTGCTTTTTTATCGTTGTTATCTTCAATTGATGCAACGTTATCTGACTTTTTACTTTTTGCTGGCGCTTTGGTAACAACTGGATCTTTACCGCCCTTTAGTATGGTCATAAAGTCATCTTTGCTTTTCGCTATTTCTAAAGCAAGTGATTCAATTTGTTGCTCACTAAGCGGTACGTCTACCTTTTCTAGCATTAGCTCAAGTGATTCTGCTATATCGAGCATCTTGTCATAAGCATCAGCTTCTTTTTTGGTAGTAAACGTCATACGCTCGACTCCGTTTCGTTCTACAACATATTTAACAACAACAGCCATGATTTCTCCTGCAAAATTGCTTGGCACCGTGGTTTGTAAAAACCATTAGATTACTGTTTTTATGTACAGTAATGGTTTGGGCGTAAATTTGCAAGCGCGAAGTATTAATTTTTAGGTGTCTTAAATTTGACAAAAAACGGTAACTTTACTTTAGTTAAGCAATCACTTTGTTGTACCAGCTGCATTTTCAGGATTTCGGATCATAGTGATAATGCGTTTAGGTACACTTTAAGTGATGAGCTTTACAGTTCCTTATTTTTTAGTTTTCCTGAGCAACATTCAAAATTAAGAAAAGAAGAATAAGGACAAGTTTGATGAAAACGTTAAAAAATTTATTAATTATAAGCTTATTATGCCTACTACCTGCAACTACCGTATATGCACAATTATCGGAAGTAACTAAGCAAATGCCTCATGTTGAGACAATTAGTATAAATAATGCAGATGCTGAGATGCTTGCTAAGCTACCTGGCATAGGAAAGAAAAAAGCGCAGGCAATTGTGGATTACCGAGAGGAAAACGGCGAATTTAAAAGCGTCAGTGATTTATCACAAGTTAAAGGAATTGGTAAAAAACTATTAGCCAAATTAGAAGGGAAAATATCACTTTAAAGCGAGTAAGGAATAATCAGGGCGTTATACGCCCTGATTAAGTTGTTTTAGCGCATCGCTTAAGTGCTTTTTAGCAAAGTTAATTTCAATAGGTGTTGTTAGTAGCGGATAGCAAAGCCCACCAAGTATCAAAAAAGGGATTAATATCCAGCCTTCAAATACCGTAAATATTAAAAATAATGGGCTAAGTAACAATAATTTTATAATACGTAGTAAAACTTTATCTATTGGCGATAGCATACTTAACGAAAGTGCTATTACGTCCTGACGCTTGCGTACTTTTAGATGTTTAAGCTCATCTAATTGGCTTGAAAAAAATGTAAACATATCAAATCGACTTTTTAATTAATAAACGGCCAATAACTATAATAAATAGTGTTAGTGAGAAAACCCCAAATATAATTTCCATCCAAGCAGGCATGCTCAAGCCAACAAATTGCCAATCTATATTTCCACAATCCCCGGTTGCTTGAAAAAAGCTAGGTATCCATTCATGTAACGGCATAAATGACGGGAAGTTTGGCTCAAACTCACAGCTGAATGCAAAAGGATCTGTGGTGGTTTGCATATCAATATGTTCGCGAGCAATTAAATATCCCCAAACACTCGATATCCCCCAAATTACATACGCAAGTATACGAACTGTTTTGCTCTGTGGTTTAGTCGAACCTATAATTCCTGCACCTAATAAGCCTAGTACAGCGGTGCGTTGGTATATGCACATTATGCAAGGCGCTAACCCCATTTGGTATTGAAAGAAAAGAGCGGTCACTTCCAGTAAAAAAACGATGGCTGTAAATAAAAGCCATGGGGTACGTTGGGTGGGTAATTGCGCAAGCCAGTTCATAAAAATTCCGCGTTTTAATAAGACGTTAGATTATGACGCAGGATAAAGTATGCAGCAACAAAAAGGAAAAAAAAGCTACCGAAGTCACTTTTTTTAAGATGAAATTAGTGACTACTCGGTAATGCCCCAATAGGGGCGACATGATGATCTATTAGGCCTCATTAATACATAACAAATAACAATGTACCTACGATGAATATTACCAGTAGAACTGTGCAGTTTAGCTAAATTATAAAAATATAAATTTTATTATTTATTAATCTTTAATTTCTACTCATTTGCTTATTAATATACCTGACTTTACTTGTTAGTTATGCTTCGTCTGGTACAATCAGTCAGTTATTCGTGTAAAACGATGAGTGTTGATTAATTCGAGTGGGAACTGGATGAGAATTTTTAAAGCGAAAAGCCCAGCAGGATTTGCTGAAGAATATATAGTTGAATCTATTTGGAACGGCGATTTCCCTCCAGGTTCAATTCTACCTGCCGAGCGAGAACTTTCAGAGTTAATTGGTGTTACAAGAACGACCTTGAGAGAAGTATTACAGCGTTTAGCACGTGATGGTTGGTTAACAATTCAGCATGGTAAACCGACAAAAGTAAATAACTTTTGGGAAACGTCAGGCTTAAATATTCTTGAAACATTAGCGCGCTTAGATGAAGACAAGATGCCAGAGCTGACAGATCAGCTTTTATCTGCACGTACTAATATTAGTGCTATTTATACACGTGCTGCAATTAAGTTAAATCCTGAACGTGTAATTGAAATTTTATCACAAAGCCATGAGCTAGAAGACACTGCGCAGGCATTTGCTGACTACGATTATAAAGTTCATCACGAATTAGCCGTTGCGGGTAATAACCGTATTTATGTATTAATACTCAACGGTTTTAGGGGCTTTTATTCAAAGATTGGTTGTCATTATTTCTCTGATGCCGGAACTCGTGAACTTGCTCGTCAGTTTTATAAAGATTTAACAATTTTGGCAGAAAATAAAGAGCACGATGGCGCTATTTCGATGATGCGTAAATACGGTCATCAAACAGGTGAGATTTGGCAAAAAATCCGTGGCGATATGCCCTCAGATATAATGGATTAAATCTAAACGAGAAACCTGCATTTGCAGGTTTTTTTGTATCTGTAAAAATTAATACCACATTATATGATTTTTAAACAATTTAACGTACTGACTCTTCTTCAGTAACGTCCAAAGCTCTATCTAATTACAACGCAGTTTACATTTCAAAATATACATACTATTCAAGCAAATTTGTGCAAGTTGTAAGTGTTCGTTATTTTCGATTGCTCACATCGTTAAATGCGATTGTTCTTTTGTGGTGAATAACTTTAGAATGCCAATTAATTATATGTATGCGCTATTGGTTTTTAATTTTTAGCGCCCATATAAGTACCAGCATTGCGAAAGCAATTGAAAACAAACTCAAAATATTTGGAGAATAAAATGGGTGTATTAGTAGGCCGCCAGGCACCAGACTTTACCGCTGCAGCTGTTCTTGGTAACGGTGAAATCGTAGATAGCTATAATCTTCATGAAACCATTAAAGGTAAAAAAGCAGTTATCTTCTTTTACCCACTAGATTTCACGTTTGTATGTCCTTCTGAACTTATTGCATTTGATAAGCGTTTTGAAGAGTTTCAAAAGCGTGGCGTAGAAGTAATTGGTGTTTCTATCGATTCACAATTCTCACATAACGCATGGCGTAACACTGCTGTTGCAGACGGCGGTATTGGTAAAGTTCAATACGCACTAGTTGCAGACGTTAAACACGAAATTTGTAAAGCGTATGACGTTGAGCATCCAGAAGCGGGTGTTGCATTTCGTGGTTCATTCTTAATCGACGAAGAAGGCAATGTACGTCATCAAGTAGTGAACGATTTACCACTAGGTCGTAACATCGACGAAATGCTTCGCATGGTTGACGCGTTAGCGTTCCACACTGAGCACGGTGAAGTATGTCCTGCTGGTTGGACTGAAGGTAAAAAAGGTATGGACGCAAGCCCTGAAGGCGTTGCTAAGTTCTTATCTGAAAATGAAGGCGAGCTATAATCTAGCCCTTAGTTTTAAATAAAAAAACCGCCANGTTTTTTTGTGTCTTTTATTTAGAAAGAAAAGCTTACTTTAGTGTACAAGTAGCGGCCACGAGGGTTATGCACAGCTGATGCATAACCGTATAAATCGCCATCGCCATCACCAATTGCAAATGGTGGCTCTTCATCAAATAAGTTATTAACACCTAGTGATATTTTAGCTGACTCAGTAATACGGTACGACGTTTGTAAATCAACAAGCGTTTGCGAGTCAATCATACGTGAAGTATTACTATCAAAGTCTAAATTGCCATCAAAGTCGATATCAGGCGTATCTTCAAATTCACCTACATAACTGATATTTACGTTGGTGTTAAACTCACCAATCTCCCAGTTGGTTGAGAAAATAAAGCGATGCTCTGGGTAGCCATATTCACCCGTGTAATCACGACCATCTTTTTCAAACTTATCTTGATATGCCCACTCTAGATTGAATTTAAGTAAACCTAAGTCATCAAGAGAGTGGTTATAGTTTGCTGAAACATCAACACCAGATACTTCCTGCGATGATAAATTTTTAAATGTGCTGTGTATTTTTTGTATTGTGCCTAAGCTTGCACCGCCTGTAGGGGCTAAACGAACACATACAGTACTATTTTGGTTACCGCATTCTGCTGCATAAATAGGACCAAATTCTTCTTCATCGATTTTGTTATCTTGAGTAATACTCCATACATCAACACTTAAACCAAACTCAGCTGTAGGTGCCCAGATAACGCCCATGTTCCATGATTCTGACTCTTCTGCTTGTAAATCAGGGTTACCAGAGAACTCAATGTTATAATCAAGTGCTTGGCAATCTAATCCCGTTTGTTCACAGCGCTGCGTATCAACAAAGAATTGGCTTTTTTGCGACGGACCTAAGCCTATTTGCGCTAGCGAAGGCGCTCTAAAGCCTTGCGCCCAAGAACCACGAACAGTTACTTCGTCAGTTGGTGCCCAGCGCAAAGCTATTTTTGGATTTGTTGTTGTACCAAAGTCGCTATAATCATCGTAACGACCTGCTAATTGTAGTTCGAGGTTTTCAGCAAGCGGGATTGAGAATTCAACATATGCAGCGTATTGTTCACGATCAGCAGAAGCTGATACTGATTCAGTACCAAATATTAAGCCACGTTGAAATTGATCATCAGGGATATCATTTACATCTTCTTCACGGTACTCAATACCGGCGGCCATCATTACAGCTTCACCACCAAAACTAAACGCTTCACCTGTAATGTTAGCGTCAAAAGAGGTCATATGAGACTCACCGCGACGTACTAAGCTGGTTGTGATTCTGTCAATTACAGCAGGGTCGTTATATGTGCCACCGAATGGATTATAGTTACCGGCATCAATTTCTTGTTGTAAGAAATCGGTGCGTACCCAGCCTTGTGTACGATCGCCAGTTTGTAGTGATTTACTGCGACCTTTTTGTACCGCAGTCTCCCAGCTCCAATCGTTTATTTCGCCCTTCAACCCTGCAACAAAGCGTAAGGTATCTGACTCAATGTCCCATTGGCGAGCACCAGCATCTACTGTACGGTAGCGACCAATTTGAATATCTTCACCAAATGGATTGTTTGGATGACTAGCGGGTACAGTAAGGCCTGCATCTTCATCAAGTGGTGTTGGTGCACCAGCAGCGACAGAGCTATTATGCTGAACAGCCATTTCTAAAAAGCCAGTAATGCCGTTATCAAAGCGGTATTCAAATTGTGAAATAGCGCCTACACGCTCAGATGCTGGGGCAACATATCCATATGGGCCGTAATCAAATAAGCAGCTACCACTTGAAGTTGCATTTTCAGCAGGACAGGCAGGGTCGATTGTTTTAACGCCATCTACGTAAAAGTAGCCCGGGAAACCACGAGATGAACGGAAATCTTCACCACCATAAGGTGCTTGGTTTGCAGTGCCAAGGCTGCCCATTTCATCAGAAGAAAGAGATGTGTTTTTAAAGTAATCGATAATAACAGATGCACTACTTTTTTCGCTTGTAGTACCCCAAACTAGGCTTGCTGTTGTTTCTTCATAACTTGGACCATCAGTACCGCCATAGCCTAGGTTAATCTCAACACCATCAATATCTTTCTTTAAAATAACGTTAACTACACCCGCTACTGCATCTGAGCCGTAGATTGCTGATGCGCCATCTTTGAGTATATCTATGCGC
Organism: Pseudoalteromonas sp. TAE56; assembly: GCF_000497955.1. NCBI lineage: Bacteria > Pseudomonadati > Pseudomonadota > Gammaproteobacteria > Alteromonadales > Pseudoalteromonadaceae > Pseudoalteromonas > Pseudoalteromonas sp. TAE56. The sequence continues at coordinate 21,884 of NZ_AUTN01000101.1, read as the reverse complement.
TCAATAGCAGAAACAGGGATACTGTTTATATCTACAAATGAGTTGGTGATACCTTCAGCAAAGGCACTAATTGATACACGGCGGCCATTGATCAGTACGAGTGTTGCATCGGCTCCTAAGCCACGTAAGCTTACTGCAGCTGAACCGTTAGCGGTTGAATCTTGGTTGTTACCACGAGTAGAGAAAGTACCGCTACCTGCTACAGGCATTCTTTCTAGAAGCTGCTGCAAGTTATCGTAACCCATGTTTTCGATTTCAGCTCTACCGATCGATTGTACCGGAGAAGGCCCTTCAATATCCGTTCGCTTAATACGAGAACCAGTAACCTGAATTCGCTCTACTTTTTTAGCTTCTTCAGCTGCGTAAGCCGTTGTTGTAAAACCTGCTGATAATGCGAGTGTTGCGCCCACAATAATGCTTGGTGTAAATGCAGTTGATTGCTTCATCCTTAAGTCCTTGTTGATATATTATAAAATTATTTGCTTAACAAGCGCGGGTATTAATATCATGTAACTTAAGTGTTAGCAATTAGCTTAATTTGTGATTTAAGTATTAGTTTCAATGCTTTTTTGTGGGTTTTATAACCTTATTTACACTTTTTTCTAGGTGGAACTAAGCGTGAATAGGACATAGACTTAATAATTGTTATATAGCTAGATGAAGCCATGTGTGGAGTTGCTAATGAGCAAAATAATTTGTAATAATTTATTTCTATAAATTAAAATTTTTGTTTTATCTGCTTTTAACTTGAGCGGGGAAGCTGATGCTAAAAGCGTTGAAACTTTCTGATTTACGACTGTGTAGATACAGGAGGTAGGGTAATGCAGGAGCAATTGCTGAGAATGGCTAAGTAATACCAACCTGCATAAATCTTTGATCAATTTAACGAATTAAATTGCACTATAACGTCGTTAAAAATTTTTTATTTAGAACAACTAGATATAAAATTTTTTGCCTAGCTCTAGCGTGATTTTCTTAACGTTAAATAGAGCCCATATATAAGCAGATTGGTATAACAAGTTTTGTCTTGTTATCGATACGATTTTCTTATTTCAAAGTAGATTACTTCATTGAGCGAGCTGGTATTATTTGAATTTTTATATAGGTGAAATTAAAAACGCCTAATAAATTAGGCGTTTTTATTTATGCTTTATGCTTCATTAAGCGTTCTTTTTCACGCGACCAGTCTTTATCTTTACCGTCTTCGCGTTTGTCGTGTAGCTTTTTACCCTTTGCTAGATGAAACTCAAGTTTTACCCAGCAGTTTTTCCAGTACATCGCTGTAGCTATTAAAGAATAGCCATCGCGCTCTGTAGCACCGAATAAACGGTCAAGTTCGCGTCTGCTTAATAGCAATTTACGATAACGTAGCGGGTCGCAAATTACATGGGTCGAGGCACTAATAAGTGGCTGAATCTGACTGCCAAGTAAAAATGCTTCGCCATTTTTAAGATGAATATAAGTTTCTGTGATATTTACTTTACCAGCTCGGATACTTTTAACTTCCCAGCCTTGTAGTTCAATACCTGCTTCAAACTTATCGTGTAAAAAATACTCATGTCGCGCTTTTTTGTTTAGCGCGATGGTATTACTTGTCGATTTTGATGAATTTTTCTTAGCCATAGTGCCCTATAATATACGTAATGTGAGATGTTTTACATCGATTTTTTTAATAATGCTTTTAAAAATTTAGCTTTAATTTAAGCAGCATGAAAATTTGGGGAAACGCGCAAAGCTTGCTAAAATTCGCCCACACAGTTGGGAGTGAGTATGCCACAAATAGAAAAAAGTGCGCTGGTTATGTACAGCACTAAAGAGATGTTTGATCTAGTTAATGATGTAGAAGCTTATTCACAGTTTTTACCAAATTGCTCAGATTCAAAAATTGTTTTACAGCACGATAATAACATGACCGCGAGTTTAGAAATATCTAAGGCGGGTATAAAAAAGTGGTTTACCACCGAAAACACCTTTGTTGATGAACAAACCGTGTTACTACGCCTTGTTGATGGTCCGTTTAAGACGTTAAAAGGGCGCTGGCATTTTCAAGAGCTTGATGCCAAAGCATGTAAGGTTCATTTGCACCTCGAGTTTGAATTTTCAAGTAAGTTAATAGAGCTTGCCTTTGGAAAGATTTTTAACGATGTAGCAAAAAATATGGTGAGTGCATTTACTCAACGTGCAAAACAGGTTTATGGAGCGCGAGTATGATTAATGTTGAGGTAGTCTTTGCATTACCGACCACAGCCACGTGCTTATCAATTGAAGTGCCACAAGGGACTACAGTAGAGCAAGCTGTTATTCAGTCAGGTATTATAGAAAAGTGTCCGGAAATTGATGCCACATCGCTAACGTTAGGTGTGTGGAATCGAACTGTAAAAGCTAACTATGAATTAAAAGACGGTGATCGTATAGAAATATACCGGCCATTAATTGCAGACCCTAAAGATGCTCGCAGAAAACGTGCAGAAAAAGCAAAAGAAGAGGGGCGTGCAAATAAAATAACGGGTGGTCGCCCACTCGAGAAGTAATACCTATCGGCATAAACCTCGAACCGTTTAACAGATTAAATCACACGCTAACGTGGTTAAAATGGTAAAAGCTTTTTAAGTAAACCAATAAAAAAGGTGAGCCATGCTCACCTTTTTTACTACTTGAGACGTTTATTGCTCTAGCGGTGTAGTAAAGTTTTCAGGTTGATCATAATCACCTGAGATTGAAACTAACTTTTCATTTTCAAAGTTAATTACTAACTCTTTATTTTGTTCGTTTTTACGGCCTTTATTAAAGCTGTAAATATAGCGCCAAGTATTGTTATCAAAGGCGTCCTCGGCAATAGGTCTACCTAATACATAAATAACTTGCTCTCGGGTCATATTTATACGAAGTTTTTCAACATCCGACTGCTCTAAAAAGTTGCCTTGTGGGATGTTAATTCGGTATACCCAGCTAGAGCAACCTGCTGCTGAGCTAAGTGTTAAAGCAACGATAAGCCAAAGAGAAAAAGTTTTTAACGACTGCATTGTTAGTTGTGATCCTTATTTTTTATAATCTGCATGATACCGATTAGTCACTGAAGGTAAAACCCTTTTAAGCAATTGTTTTATGTTAAGGGCGTTAAGGTAATGTTTTGACCACTAATAATGAAAAAAGTTTACAACACATTGAAACGAATATTTTAAAAGCTGAGTCTACTTGGTTTTTATATATAGTTGAAACACGATTTGGTCATTGGTACACAGGGATCACGACTAATGTTGAAAAACGCTTTGCAACTCATCAAGCAGGGAAAGGGGCTAAAAACCTTAGAGGCAAAGGGCCGCTTTTACTTATTCATCAACAACAAGTGGGCAACAAAAGTGAAGCAAGTAAGCTTGAATATCAATTAAAAAAGCTCTCCAGGGCCAAAAAGGAAGCGTACGTTTTAGCATTTAATAGCGGCACTATTGAAAGCGCTTAACTTGTTCAAATTAAGCATATTCGTTGTGAGCAAAAACTACCATTGATTATAGTCTTTGCTCACGGTAAACATACAGTTTTATAGCTACTTACTACTTAGCGGTGTTTTTCAAAGGTCGCTACAAGTGCATCAAGTGTTTGTGCGCTGTTTGCTAAGTCTCTAATAGCTTGCTCTGTATTGATTTGCTCGCTCATTGCTTTATCGCTAATTTCGCTAATTTGCTCAATATTACGACTTACATCGGCAACCACGTTACTTTGCTGCTCAGTTGCAGTCGCTATGAGCGTAGCCATATCGTTAATTTTATTCGCTGTTTCGGTTATCGTATCGAGCAATTCTACTGAGTTTTGCATAGCACCAACGCTTTGCTGTGCTTTATCTTTCGATTGACCAATATCGTTAACTACATCTTCAGATATTCTTGTAAGTTCTTCAATCATAGATTGAATTTCGGTGGTTGATTGCGATGTACGGTTTGCCAGTGCACGTACTTCATCAGCAACAACAGCGAAACCGCGCCCGTGTTCGCCAGCGCGAGCAGATTCAATTGCAGCATTTAAAGCAAGCAGGTTAGTTTGATCCGATATGCCTCTAATTGAGTCAACAATACTTGCTATATCAACCGTTTTTTTAGAAAGCAAAGTAACTTGCTCTGTTATGCCATCAATATCGCTGGCAAGGGCTGATATAGTTGCTTGGCTTTGGATCACTTGTTTGTGACTTTGAATGGTGTTTTCGCGACTGTTATCGGTTAACTTTGCTGTATTTGCTGCGCTTTGCGCTATTTCTTGTACTGTAGCGCCCATTTCATTGATTGCTGCTGCGACAGATATTGTTTGCTCTTTTTGGTTGTCTATTGCTTGAGAGTTTCGTTTTGCTTGTTCAAATACATGATCAGAACTTTGACGAATATCGTGGCTTTCGCTGGCAACCTGAGTAATAGCTACCTCTATTTTATTAATAAACTGATTGAAGCCGTTACTTAGATTGTTAAGCTCTGGTTGGCTCGATTCTGGTAAGCGATATGCTAAATTTGCATCGCCTGAGCCTAAGCGTGAAAATAACTCAGCCATTTTAGAAAGTGGAGATGAAAGTGAGCGAGCAAGCAAATAACTGATTAAACTGGCAACCAATGCTGTAATTACCGTAAAAGTAAATATTTGCCATTGCAGGGTATTTACGCTTGCGAAAACTTCACTTTTTGGCACTTGGGCTACAACATATAAATCGGTGTTTTTAATAGGCATAGCAGCAACGAGTGTCGGTTCACCATTTAAATTGATTTCTTCTAGTGCAAAGCCACTACTATTAAATAGTTGGCTGTGGATATTTGCAGTATATAAATCATCAATATTTGCTTTAGCTACTTTACTTGCATCTTTATGAAGCTGAATCAATCCACTTTTATCTGCAATAAATACAAAGCCTGTTTGCTCAATTTTAAATTGCTGTAATAGCTTTTGCATATCAGTGATGCTTTTTGCAAGACCTGCTAAACCAGTACCATTAGCCTGCTGATGATTTACAAACATTTTCACATCATCGGCTGACTCTTGATAAATACTGATAGAGTAGGGTTGTTTTGATTGCTTAAAAGCAAAAAACCAGCCATCGGCTGCATCGTTTTTTAACACACGCAAAAAACCATTCTGGTTCCAGTACTTTGCAGTGTCTCTATTTGCCCAAGATGCTGTGGCTAAATCGTATTGCTGGGCAACGCGATTTAATTCTTTTAATAGTAATGTATCGTCTTGGTTGTTTGATTGGGCCCATTGTAAAATAAATTCGTTTGATGATAGTTGCTGAGCAGCACCGAGTAACTCGTTGATTTCACCGCCTATGTGATTGCTGATTGTTTGCAGTTTACTAGGAAGCTCTGACTCAATCATACGTCGCTCGATAATATCCTCTGAGCTGTGTAGGGAAGTCAAACCAATCAGTGCGGCTACGCATATAGCAATAACACTGCCTAAAGCTGTGATTTTTTGAGTGATCGAAAGATTTTTTATCGTCATGATATTAATTAATTTTACAACTAAATAGAAAAACATATTAGCACATTATTTATTTGGAACTAAATATTGGCTAAGCAGAATAGGCAAAGATATACCAGATTGGTTAAAGTTTTATTAACAAGCATAAAAAAGCCCACATGCAAAAAGCATACGGGCTTGGTTTCTAACAAGCGAAACTTTTATTGTTTAGGGTTAAACAATTTTTTTCATTGCTGACATGTAGCCACGTAATTTAGCACCTACTTTTTCAACAGGGTGTTCACGCAGTGCGGCATTGATTTGAATTAATGTTTGGTTATCAACTTGGTTACTGTGCTCGCCAAGGCCTTTACCAATGATGTCTGTATCAACGTTTTTCATAAAATCAGCAAGTAATGGTAAACATGCATGGTTGTATAAATAACAGCCGTATTCTGCAGTATCAGAGATAGTACGGTTCATTTCAAAAAGCTTTTTACGCGCAATCGTATTGGCGATTAATGGCGTTTCGTGTAATGACTCGTAGTAAGCTGACTCTTCGATAATGCCAGCTGCTGTCATGGTTTCAAATGCAAGTTCAACACCCGCTTTAACCATTGCTACCATTAAAATACCGTTATCAAAAAATTCTTGTTCTGAGATTTCTACATCGCCAGCAGGAGTCTTTTCAAAGTTAGTTTCTGCTGTTTCGCTACGCCATTTAAGTAAGTTTACGTCATCGTTATTCCAGTCTTCCATCATAGTGCGTGAGAAAGTGCCGTCGATGATGTCATCTTGATGCTTATTATAAAGTGGACGCATAATTAGTTTTAGCTCTTCACTTAGTTCAAACGCTTTTACTTTTGCAGGGTTTGAAAGGCGGTCAAGCATGTTTGTAACGCCGCCGTACTTAAGTGCTTCGGTAATTACTTCCCAACCATATTGAATTAGTTTTGATGCGTAACCCGCATCAACGCCTTTTTCTATCATTTTATCAAAACATAAAATAGAGCCAGTTTGTAACATGCCACATAAAATGGTTTGTTCGCCCATTAGGTCAGACTTAACTTCAGCAATAAATGATGATTTAAGTACACCTGCGCGATGACCACCCGTACCCGCTGCATACGCTTTAGCTTGTGCTAAACCAAGACCTTGAGGGTCATTTTCTGGGTGAACTGCGATCAAAGTTGGCACACCAAAACCGCGCTTGTATTCTTCACGTACTTCAGAACCAGGACACTTAGGCGCAACCATGATTACAGTAATATCTTCGCGTACTTGCATGCCTTCTTCAACGATATTAAAGCCATGAGAGTAAGCAAGGGTAGAGTCTTTTTTCATAAGTGGCATAATTGCACTTACTACAGCGGTATGTTGTTTATCTGGCGTTAGGTTAAGTACTACATCAGCTGTTGGGATTAGTTCTTCGTAAGTGCCAACAGTAAAGCCGTTTTCAGATGCATTTAAAAATGATTGGCGACGCTCAGAAATAGCTGATGCGCGTAATGTGTAAGAAACATCTAAACCAGAGTCACGTAAGTTTAAGCCTTGGTTTAAACCTTGTGCGCCACAGCCTACAATAACTAGTTTTTTACCTTTAAGTGCGTCAACGCCATCGGCAAATTCGCCTGCGTCCATAAATTCACATTGCGCTAATTGCGCTAATTGCTCGCGTAAAGGTAAGGTATTGAAATAATTCGCCATTGTTAGTGTCCTATAAAGTCATGTTTGTTAGATGCGCAAAGTTTATTACGCTTACAAACACCATATGTAAAATCGTTGCTTGCGTAAAATGATATATTTGAATTAAAGTGTTTCATAATATGAAATGCTGGGTTTGACATGGATCATAAACATTTAAACTACTTTTTAGCGCTGGCTAAAACACTCCACTTTGGGCGCGCAAGCGAACTTTGTCACATAAGCGCGCCCACTTTGAGCCGCAATATAAAACACTTGGAAGAAGAGGTAGGTGTTGCATTATTTGTACGCGATAACCGCAGTGTTAAATTAACGCGTGAAGGTGAGTCGTTTATTGATTACGCCACAGCGACGCTTGCTAACTGGCAGCGTTTTAAAACGAATGTAAAAGACCCGCAACAACATATTTACGGCAAAGTAAGTATTTATTGCTCGGTTACTGCATCTTATAGTTTTTTACATCAAATATTAGAGCAACTACGTGCGCAGCATCAGTATATAGAAATAACATTAAATACAGGCGACCCTGCACTTGCTATAAACCGCGTGTTAGATGGACATGAATTAATGGCAATTGCAGCTAAGCCAAATAAGTTACCGGCACAAATTGCTTTTGTAGATATAGGGCATTCTCCACTTTTATTAATTGGACCAAAAATTCAATGCCCGATCACACAAAAACTAACGCAGAATGGTGATGACATTAATTGGTCTGATTTAGAATTTATTGTGCCAGAACAAGGTTTTTCTCGCCAAAGGTTAGAACACTGGTGGCGCAAAAATAATATTCACGGGAAAATTTACGCACAAGTTGCTGGGCACGAAGCGATGGTATCTATGGTGAGCTTAGGATTAGGTGTCGCAATGGTTCCTAAAATAGTGCTAGATAACAGCCCGCTGCAAGATAAAGTACAAATACTAACACCAAAAATGCAAGCTCCTGATGGGTTTGATATTGGCTTGGCTGTATTAAGGAAAGAGTTAAATGACCCTGCAATCAGCGCGTTGTGGAATATTGCGCAAACTTTAGATGCAAAAGCGATTTAATGCGCGCAGAGAATAAGCAAGTTAGTTAAATAGTATGAATATAGGTTGCGTATAAGTTTACTATTACTTAACATTGAGCGCTAATAATAAAAACAATGACGCTTGAGAATTTATTTATGAACCACGCTGTATCACTTGCTCATTCTGCCCAATGCCTGAAAAAGGCGATTCCTTTGATGGTAAAATACCGAATGCCGGTTACTCCCATCAACTATGCAATTTGGTACTGTTATATTCAAGGAAACAAACCGTCACTAAATGCTGAGTTAGACCACGTTATTGCTCAGCAACAAACATGTTCACAAGACAAAGCAAAAGAGATATTTGACAAACATTTAACGCAAGACGATCTCGTTTTTTTTCAAGAAATGACTGAAAAATTTCATACAACTATGGAGCAAGTTCAGCAAGATATAAGTACCACGCTTGATCACTCCAAAAGCTTTACGACGAGTTTGGTTGACTCTCAAAATGAATTAAATATGCTTGTTGATGTAAATGTTTACAATGAGATATTAGGTTGTGTTGAGCGTTTAACCGACGATTCTATTGCAATGCAAGATTATGCTCGCGAATTTCAAACTAAATTAGCCGTTGCCTACAATGAAATAAAAGACTTAAAAGAAGCACTCAATATTTCAAAAGAAGCAGCCGATACCGATACACTTACGGGTTTTTATAACCGAGGTAAGTTTGATTCTGATATTGTAAATTTTTGCTTTGAATATTCAGAGCAAGCGCAAGAAGACTCTCTTGCCGTCCTTATTATGTTTGATATTGATCACTTTAAGCGCTTTAACGATGATTTTGGCCATCAAAAGGGTGACGAAGTACTTAGGTTAGTTGCTAAAAAAGTGAGAGAGAATACAACGGAAGCCGCAAACGTGTATAGATATGGTGGCGAGGAGTTTTGCATAACAGCCTACTTTGACACTATTAACGATATAATAGCGTTTGCCGATTGTATTCGTTTAGCAATTGCAAAACTGGTGATTCGTAAAAAGCATGATGTAACTGCAAAACGAGCTATTTCAGCAAGTTTTGGTTTAGCAATTTTACGCCCATTTACCAATAGCTCCGTTTTAGTTGAGCGAGCAGATAGAGCTTTATATATCGCTAAAACACATGGACGAAACCGAATAGAAATAGCTCCAGATATTTAATAAGTATCTGGTGTTTATTTATCAGGTTTAAAGTCACTTAATTTGAGTTTTTTATCAAATATCAATCTCGTTAAACTATTAGGTTTCATGGGTAATAAAGCTGGCTGTAACGCGTTAGTTCCTAGCTGCCTTTATTTAGATATCTGTATTTCATCGCAGCATCTGATTTTCTAAGTATCTCAAAGTATAACTTCCGAAAGATAAATAGCCTGCAGAAACATAAAAGTTAACATTTTTGTATACAAATTGTGAATAATTGTAACCAGCTAGAGCTAGTTTAAAAAGACCTTGCTAGTATGGGGAACTCTCTTATTTTGATACTTTGATTTACGCTAATGCGGTATGCCTTCTCATTATTAACAGCTCTATGTTTTAGCACTTTATTTGTTTGCCTTTCGGTGCAAGCAACACAGGCAAGCAAGCATGTTGACGATTATTCAGAGCAAGACATAATAACCGACCGTCTGCATTTGAGTTTAAGCGTGGGGGCTGGAGTTATAACCAACCCTTTGCATGGTGGAGATAATATTCCGCTCGTGCTTATTCCACAAATTGCGTTTTATGCAGAGCAATGGTTTTTTGATAACGGCCGTCTTGGTTATTCATTTTTGCAAACCCCTAAGCATCACTTTAATCTAGTTGGTGAACTCAATTCTGAGTCACGCTTTTTTATAGACTGGCACCCTAAAAATATATTTACACTACAAAGTAGTGCCCTCAACAATCAGTTCGTAATGCAAGATGAAGCCTCGTCCACTCGCTATGTTGATATTGATAATTTACATAAACGGCAAATTGCACTGGATGCGGGTATTGCATATCATTATGTAAATGAGGACCAAGTTTTTTCGGTTCAGGCCCTGCATGATATAACCGATGTTTATCGAGGTGTACGCGCAGCATTGCAGTGGCAGTATCATACTGTGATAGGAAAGCTCAAAATAAAGCCAACACTTGGAATAAACTATAAATCTGCGGAACTAAATAGCTATTTTTATGGACTTAATGAGGGTGAAACTCAATTTGGCAAAATAGACGTTGGTAGTAGTTGGCAACCTTATGCTAAAATCGACGCCCGTTGGCCACTGAGTAAGGCTGACTCTCTTCGTTTTCATGTAGCATATTACGACTATTCGGCTATGGATGGCAGTCCGCTCTTTGAACGTACTTATTCAATGACTGCATTTATAGGATTCGATCGTACTTTTTAATATGAAGTATTCAATATTAGTTGTGTTTATTACCACTTTTTTTAGTGGTTTTAGTGTGGCACAAACCTCTTTTTTTAGCGTTTCTCCAAAAGTCTGCGTCGTCTCTGAACAGCAGGGTTTTTGCGATCTTGATTTACAATTTGAGTGGCAATTAAACGCCTATAGTGATGTCTGTTTGTATCAGCAAGAGCAACTGCTTCAATGCTGGGAGCAACAACTTTCTGGGCAATTTAATTATAAAGCGCGTGTTCAGGTGGAGACCATATACTCCTTAATCAATCCTCATACGGGTGTGTTATTAGCTAAGACACAAGTTGAAGTACAAAGCGCCCATGCTAAAAAAAATAGGCGTAGGCTTCGCTCTCCGTGGAGCTTTTTTTAATTTAGGAGCAACTAATGCCAAAAATTTTACTTGTTGAAGATGATCTAGGTTTACAACAACTAACAAAAGATTACCTTGAACATAATGGCCTTGAAGTCGATGTGTTAGACCGCGGTGACGAAGTGTTTAATTACCTAGAGAATAATACACCCGATTTAATGATTTTAGATGTTATGCTGCCAGGTAAAGATGGCTTTAGCGTTTGCCGCCAAGTAAGAGATAAATTTACTCTACCAATTTTAATGTTGACTGCTAAAGGTGAGGATTTCGACCAAGTACTTGGCTTAGAGCTTGGCGCTGATGATTATGTAATAAAACCAGCAGAGCCACGTGTATTACTAGCGCGGATCAATGCATTACTGCGTCGTGGACAACCCATGGTAAAATCAAGTGAAGAGCTCCAGTTTGGTGATTTAGTTATTGATAAAACAAGTCGTATTGTAAAACTAAGTGATTCGGAGATTGTATTAACTTCGCACGAGTTTGAGTTACTATGGCTATTAGCGTCAAATGCAGGTGAAGTACTAAGTAGAGAGCATGTGCACCAACATATGATTGGCCGCCAATATGATGGACTTGATAGAACTGTGGATGTACGCGTATCACGCATTCGTAAAAAATTAGGCGATAACAGCGATAAGCCGTATCGTATAAAAACTGTATGGGGACAAGGTTATTTATTTGTTTCTGATGCGTGGGATCTTTAGAACTATTTAAGGTTAGTCGGCTTTAATGGGAAAACTGTTTACCAGCTTATACTTATACATCATCGTTTCTTTGTTTGTAGTAAGTGGTGTTATAGAGCAGTTGTGGCCTTATGAAGAGTCGCAACAGCAAGTTTTCTTAGACGATGAGTTTGGGCAATCACTATGGTTGCTCTCACAAACTCCTAACGGTCTTAAAAAACTAAAGCATAACTTTGATAGTAAAGTAATTGAACGACGTGATTTAATACTTCCTCAAAAACAACAATCGCAGCTTAACCAAAACCACTACTTATACTTATACGATAAGCAACAGCGCATTGTTTGGTATGTAGATCTCGGTAATGACTCATTACTTCAAGTAGGGCCGGTAGGTGTATTAACGCAGCAATCATCTTCTGTTTGGCCCTATTTATTACTCCTTATTATTGTAGGTATACCTGTTGGGCTGTGGAGCTTTTTACTATGGCGCGATTTTGCAAAGCTACGTAAAGCGTGTGAAGCGGTGGAGGGTTTGCAAGACTTTCAACTAAACGACTCTTCTAAGTCTTTCTTTTTACCTATTACTGATACATTAAAGGTAATGCAGCAACGTATTGAGTTTTTACTTAGTGCGCAGCAAGAACTTACCTCATCGGTGTCGCATGAGTTTAGAACACCACTAGCACGTTTAAAGTTTGCAATTGTAATGCTGCAAGAACAAATGCTTGATGAAAAAGTTGAGAAATACCTAACAAACATGCAAACAGACATTAGCGAGCTTGAGTCACTAGTTTCTGAAATGCTTGAATATGCGCGATTAGACTCTCAACAACCTAGTTTACAGCCAATAAACTGTGACTTAGCTGGGCTGGTAAAAACAACTGTTGAAAAGCTAAACTTTGAAGCCCGAACAACGCTTTCCGTAAACCTCCCTGAGCATTTAAATTATTACTGTGATAGTCACTTTATGGCGCGAGTATTTCAAAATTTAATTGGCAATGCGCTCAAATACACCCATAAGCAAGTCAAAATTTCATTGCTACAAGAGACAAAACACATCGTATTGATTGTTGAAGATGATGGTGAAGGGATAGATCCCGCTGAGCGAGAAAATGTATTTAAACCTTTTACTCGACTCGATAAAAGTAGAGGTAAGGATACCGGTGGTTTTGGTTTAGGGCTCGCCATAGTTGCTAAAATTGTGTCGTGGCACCAAGGAGAGTGTAAAGCAGAAAGCTCAAGCTTAGGTGGTGCTAAATTTATTGTATATTTACCCCTCAAATTAAAGACATAAAAAAAGCGCCTTGAGGCGCTTTTTTTGCGGTTAAAAACCAAAATCAACAAGTAGCAATACAATAGACCGCAAGTGCTTAAAAAAGTTCTCAACTATTTTTATTTTTTTCAAGTAATGGCATTAACATTTGCTCAAGGCCATTTAGTTTTACTTCGTACATCATTGCAAGTTGGCTACCTAGCTTTGAATCGGGAAACCCTTGCTTGTTAAACCACACTAAATAAGGTTCTGGCAGTAACAATAATGGGCGTCCTGCATATTTTCCAAACGGCATTGTAGTATTTATCGCTATTTTTAATTGTTTTGGATCCATAAAGATTACTTAGGTATTTAAAGTCTGGGTAAGTGTAAGGGATTTTAGAGATATAAAATAGGCTGTGACGGGCAAGAAACAGCCTATTTTGCGAGGGAGTAGGCCCTCTGATTTAATAGTTTTATGTTAATTAATATAAACCTAGTTGAACTTTAATTAGCTGGGATCTAATTAAGTTATTATTAGAACATGGGTTCTTATTTAACCAACACAGCTAGTTTACCTGTTTTTTATTACTGTGGTGAATTGCCTTGTAAAGGAATGTAAATAGAATTGCTTTTTATTTAAAAACTAATAACAAAGCCTTAATGAATTTAAGGCTTTGTTATTTATAAACGATACAAAAGAGGACTATTCGTTAAATAGCTCTTGTTTTACGTGCTCTGCAAAACCACTACCGGCTTCTAAATAAAAGTTATAAGTAGAATGCACACCCATTTCTTCAAGCTCTTTTTGTTGATCCGGGTAGTTTGCAATAGCTGTTACTTGGCCTTTATAACCAGAGGCCTGTAATTGCTCTAAAGCAAAAATATTTTGCATATGCTTTGGCATTGCAAGCATAACCATTTCTACTTGTGAGTGATTTACTCGTTGCCAAAAGTCAGGGTCGGTTGCATCTGCAATTAAGACGTTGCGGCCTCTGTTAACGTGCTTGTCTACCACCTCTGGCTTTATATCTATGCCTGCAACAACATTTGGGTGAGTCGCGTTGATCGTTTCATAAGCACCAGTACCAATACGTCCCATCCCAAAAATGACTATTTTCGTATCATTAAGGTTAACGGGTAGCTCTTCAGCTAAACGAGTTTTACTTTCAAACTTTAATAACCAGTGCTCTATTTTTACATACAACTCATTTGAGCGTTTATTTAATGGGGAAGCAATTATGAATGTAATAGAAACAGCAATTGCCATTACAGCTAGCCACTCAGAGGTGATCATGCCTGTAGTCGCAGCCACTGCACATACAATTAATCCAAACTCACTGTAGTTAGATAAGCTAAAAGCGGTAAGTAATGATGTACGCGCACGTAATTTGAATATATTAGTGAACACATAGTAAAGCGCTATTTTAATGGGTAATACTAAAATAAGTATAATGGCAACAATCAAGGAGTTAGTGGTTAGCTCTGCGCTTAAACCAATACTTAAGAAAAAGCCAACTAGCAATATGTCCTTTAAATTAAGTAGAGATTTTGATAGCTCGCCAGCCTTTTTATGAGGGGCAAACATCATTCCTATTACTAGTGCACCTAAATCGCCTTTTAGGCCTGCAAATTCAAATGCATGATAACCAGCAACTAGCGCAAAGAAAAAACCAAACAATGGTAATAGTTCACCATGTTTAGATCGGTTCAACACGCCATACATTACAGGTCGTAATAAAGGCAAAGCAATTATTAATGCAATAGCCCATAAATTAGGGATTTTACCGGTGCTAATAGCTAAAAATATTACTGCAAAGATATCTTGCATTACCAATATTCCAATGGCTATTTTGCCGTGTAGGCTTGCCATTTCTCCGCGCTCTTCAAGTACTTTTACTGCAAATACAGTGCTTGAAAAACTAAGTGCAAATCCAACCAATAAAGCACTTTGCCAACTTAAATCAACAAATAGTGGAATGGCGAAAACGCCAAGCAGAAGCATGAAGCCACTAAATAATGCGCTGCTAAAAATGATATGCAATGTTGCAGGCGCCCAAACTTGAGGTTTAATTAAACTGTTAACTTTAAGTTTCAAGCCAATACTAAAAAGAAGAAGAGTAACCCCTAGGGCTGCAATTGTATCGAGCAACTCTGTACTTTTATAACCCGATAAATTTAAAGCAAAACCTGCAAGTAAAAACCCAATTAGAGGAGGTAGTTTTAACTGATAAACAGCAAAACCACAAACAAACGCGGCAGCAAAATAGATTAGTTCCATAATTCTTAATATCACTTCATTTGGTGTTGCAGTGTAACGAAAAATTTATACCATTGAAAATATAAATAGACCTAAAAATGAACGCGTCTAATCAATTACTTGTCCAGCTGCGTATAAAAAACGGGCATTAAACACCTATTTAATAGTAAATACTATGTAAATAACACTTTTTCACTGACATTAGCTTTTAAATATGGTTAAGATGCGATAACGAAGAAGTTTAAGCCGGAGCAAATAATACAGCCGCTCAGCTTAAGGAGAGATATATGTTTAAAAAGATTTTAGCGTCGGTAGGTATTGGTGCTGCAAAGGTAGACACTATTTTAGAAACTGAACACCTACAACCAGGTCAACTTTTTAACGCACAAATAGTCATTACTGCAGGTGATGTGAGCCAAGATATTTCAGGTTTAGATTTATTATTAATGACTCGTGTTAAAGTTGCAGGTGATAATGGCGATTATTTTACGAATCATGTGATTGAGCAATGGCGAATTACAGATATAGGTACAATTGAGCCAGGCGAAGTTAAAAATATCCCTTTTGAAGCGCGTCTTCATTCTGAAACTCCTATTACAGAAATTAATGCAGGTTATAATCAATCTCATGTGTGGCTTGAAACAGGCCTAGATATAGACTTAGCACTTGACCCAACAGATAAGGACCATTTACACATTTACCCTAATGAAGCGGTTAAAACGTGTATGCAAGCGATGGAAAAGTTAGGTTTTAGTTTAATGAAAGCTGACGTAGAAAAAGGTCACTTACGCGCTTCGACTTTTCAGTCATTATCTGGATGCTATCAAGAACTTGAATATAAACCAAATAGCCGCAGCTTATTCGGCATTCAGGAGATTGAATTATCGTTTGTCCCAGAAGCACATAAAACACATGTGCTTATAGAGCTAGACAGAGCCTTTAAAGGCGATGGTTATGTAGATTTGACCATAGAGCACGATCATGTGAATTTATCGCAGCTGTGTGATCAGCTAGAGCGATTATTTACTTAGTATAAGTTAACTAAGCTAGCGAGTGATTTTAATAAACCCAGCCTAAGCTGGGTTTTTTGCCTATAGGATTTGATATGCAGTTTAAATGTGAGCAGTTTGACGCTCTTGATACACAGACTCTTTTTACTATTATGCGCGGGCGTGTTGATGTGTTTGTTGTAGAGCAGGAGTGCCCTTACCCTGAACTTGATGATGTAGACATTGCTTTAAATACACAGCATTTATATACATTGAGTCATGGGCAACTACAAACTTACGCGCGATGCTATGAAAAAAGTGCACAATACAGCGCAATAGGTCGCGTGCTAGTAAGTGAAAGCGCGCGTGGCAATGGGTATGCTACTTTACTTATTACTGAAGCTATAGACTGCTGTAAAGCACAATGGCCTGAGCGAGATATTTATATAGGTGCACAGACTTACTTGCTTGATTTTTACCGCTCTTTTGGCTTTGAAGATTATAAAAGTGAATATCTAGAAGACGGTATCCCTCATCAAGATATGATTTTAAAACTCTCTAAATAAATCCAATTTAAGCAGCTATAAAAAAGCCCACTAATGTGGGCTATTTTAATTTAAGACTATTTAAGACTATTTAAGACTATTTAAGGTTAAGGTATTATTTAGCTTAATAGTGAGTGTAAAAACACCATACCAATAGCAAGTGGACACACAAACTTGGTATACCAAGGCCATACTTTCCAAAATAATGTGTTATGAACTTCAGGATTACCTTCTTTAATTGCTTTAAGTAATGAGCCTCTGTACCAAATCCAGCCTACAAATATACAACACATAAGGCCAAGCAAAGGTTGAGCTACTTTTGTAGTTAAAGTAATCACTAAGCCAAATAAGCTGCTAAGGTTACACACAATTGTAATGCTAACGATAGCAATTAAAGCTCCAATCAACCAGGTTGCCTGAACGCGTTTCATCCCAAAGCGTTCTACAGTGTATGATACTGGCGCCTCTAACATTGAAATAGATGACGTTAAAGCGGCAATACTCATTAACGCAAAAAATGAAAAGCCCACAAATAAGCCAACTTCGCCCATTCCATCAAATAAAGCAGGGAGTACCTGAAATACTAAAGTATCTTCAGAGAGTAGTTTTCCCGTTGTGGCAGAGAATATTTCAACGCCTTGAGCTTGTGCTACATACATAGCCGGAATAATCAGTAAACCCGCTACAAAAGCTATAAATACATCAATAAGGGTTACATAGGCACCTAAAGAAACAAGGTTTTCTTTTTTACTAATGTACGAGCCATAAATAATCATTACGCTAGTACCTAGCGATAAAGAGAAGAAAGCTTGTCCTAGCGCACTCACTAATAATTTTGCGTCAAAAATAGATGAAAAATCGGGAACTAAGTAAGCCTTTAAACCTTCCATTGCGCCATCTTGGGTCATTACATATGCAATAAGTGCAAATAAAATACCTAAAAGAGCAGGCATTAAGCGTTTCGACCATTTTTCAATACCATTCTCAACGCCTCTACTGATAATAGCGACAGTTAGTACGATAAAGACGAGAGTAAATATTATGTTTCGGGTAAGTGATTGCTCACTTAGCCATGTCGATGCTGTGTTGGCACCAACAAGAGTAGCTATGGGGTCAGCTGTAGCGCTGAGCATCCAACCAGCAACAATGGCGTAAAAACTTAATATAAAGCCAGCACATAAAATACCGCCAAAACCAACAATAAAGGCAAAGTGTTTTTGCCATGGCTTATTAGATATTTTTTGAAGTGATGAAACCGCGTTTGCTTGGCCATGACGACCAATCATAAGTTCAGCCATTAAAGCGGGGTAGGCTAAAAAGAACGCAAGCACTAAATATGCGACTAAAAATGCAGCACCGCCATTACTTGCTGTTTGTGTAGGGAATCCCCAGATATTGCCCAAACCAACGGCAGAACCCGCGGCGGCCATAATAAAACCAAAGCGAGAGCTAAACTCGCCTCTAACTGCGCTCATATTATTGTACTTCTCTATTGTGTGACGGCGCTGACAATCTACTGGAAATGTTAAAAAATAAAAAGTGCTTATTTGCTGATCTGGCACAATTTAATAAGTAAATGCGTGTTATAACCATCGATTTTAATTGTTGTTATCGGGTCGTTTAAAATAACGAGTTGATTTTGTTTAATAATTGTTAATTACAGTCTGTAACTATTGCTTTACGAATTGTGATGCTGTGCAATAGTGAGAGTAAAACACGCACCACCTAGCTGGGTACTTTTACTAACTTTAACACTGCCATGATGCCAGTCGGCTACTTTTTCAACAATAGCTAGACCAAGGCCGTAACTTTTATCAGCTCTGTTACGGTGAGCCTCTTCTCTAAAAAATGGACTAAATACGTTGCTAAAGTTTTCTCGAGCTATGCCAGGGCCGTCATCTTCTACCGTTATTATAAGCTGTTGTTCGTGTAACTTCGCACTTAAGTAAATATGTTGGTTTGCGAAATCAGAGGCATTAGTTAATAAATTGGTAATTGCACGAGCAAGCCAGTGAAGATCTGCATTTATTATTTTATCGGTACTATTGAGCTGTACACTAAGCATTTGCATTTCAAGTTTAGGTGCAAGTTGCACTAAAATATCTTCAAGGTAGGACTTAATGTTTGTTGATGAATAGGTCAGCTTATTAGCATTTTGCTCTAAAGTAGCAAATGCTAAATAGCTACTAAGCATCGATTCCATATGGTCTAAATCATTTTCCATACGGGTTAAATACTGTTTTATTTTTTGCTCATCATGGCTATCTAATGCTGCATCTAAACCAAATCGCAGGCACGCGATAGGGGTGCGTATATCATGAGATAAGCTTGAGGCCATTAGCTTGTTTTCGGCGACAAGCTTCTCTATTTGGCTGGCCATGCGATTAAAGGTAAGCTCTACGTCTTTTATGTAAGTAAAATGCGATACTTTTATTCGGGCTTGAACATTACCTGAGGCAAACTTTTTAGCGGCTTCATTTAACACGGTTAATCGTTTAGCTAAGGGCGCAATAATAAAGCCCATAAATACACATAGGCCTGCGTAAAAGAGTAAGGTTAATATAATGTCGTTATGTTGCTCGCTATCAAAAATTTTATCTAAACGCATTGATAAGTGAAAAGGATTTAAAACATCGCTGCTATAAAGCATATAAAAGCCTTGCTGATCTTCTAAAATCAGCCCACCCGGCGTATGCATTTGTAATAATAAAGAAGGCGGTAAAGCAAGTGATTCATTAGGTTTGTAATCAATTAAAACATCAAACTCTAGCGCTAGTTGTTTTACATAATCGCTGCGCTCAGATGTGGGTATGTTAGCTAACTGCTTGCTAAAACCCATGATCATTTTACTTTGCTGACTAAATTCATCCTGTGGGGTATGCGCTTGTTGACTAAAAGCATCAATAAGCCAGCCCAATACCACAATAGATAAAAGTGCACTGCCTAGAAGCGATATATAAAACTTTTTCATTTATTTATTCATCACTTTATTACCACGCAGTAGAAACAAGTAAATATCCACGGCCCCAAATGGTTTTAATTTTTTCAGGGTTTTGTGGATCATCATTAAACTTTTTACGAAGTGCAGAAATAAGTACATCAACACTTCTATCAAGCCCATCATACTCTCTGCCTTTGGTTGCTTTAAATACAGCGTCGCGAGAGACTACTTGCCCTGCGTTACTCGCAAGGTAGTGAAGCAGTAAATATTCAGCACTTGATATATTTACGTCTTGCTCGTTAAGTTTTACATTTCTAGATTCAGTATCAATACTAAGCGCACCAACATTAATAACACTTTCGTTAACGTGTGGCGTATTTGGCTCATTTTTTTGGCGAAGGGCTGCTTTTATACGCGCTAGCAATGCACGAGGACGCACAGGTTTCATTATGTAGTCGCTTGCACCTACTTCTAGACCAATAACTTCATCCATTTCTTCATCGCGTGCAGTGAGCATTATGATAGGCGAATTATAAAAACTACGAAGCTCTCTACATACGCTTATACCATCTTGCCCTGGAAGCATAATATCTAGGAGCACGATATTTGGATTTAATGTTTTGACTTGGCTAATTACTTCGTCACCTCTGTGACAAACATGCGTTGTGTAGCCTTGCTCTGTTAAATATTCAGCAACCCATTGAGCAAGAGATACATCGTCTTCAACGAGTAAAATAGTGCCGTAGTTATCCATGAAAATATCCTTAATGCGATTGGTATTAAAATAGTCGCCAGCGGCGCTTTTTTTGCCTGTTTTGATATACCCATTGAAGCTTTACTTCGGCAACACTAATTATTTTAGATGTATTGCTGTCAAATAGTTCAAATGAAATACTTTGCTGTGAATCAAATGCATAATTAAAAGTACCGCTCTGTTGCTTGAGCCAACATTGCATTATGTACTTTGAGGTGGCGTCACGTAGGCAGTAATTACCAATGATAGGTTGCTCCCACGTTAGCGTAACGTCAGCATAGCAATTTCGCCCTTCGCGAAGTGCAACGCACGTGTCGGGTAGTGCTATGAGTGCTTCAGGAGGTTCCTGAGCTTTAACAGTAAAAGTACTGGGGAAGATCAGTAATACACAGATCCATCTAAAATACATAACGTAGGCCTACCTTGGCTTTATGTTGATATCCTTGGGAAATAATTGGGCTGTCGTCAATTTCTTTTGAAAACCATGTGGTAAGCCAGCCGGATAAAAACACCCAATCTTGGCTTATTGGGTACTCAGCATGGAACTCAAAAATAATACTGGTACTGGCATTACTGCTGTAAATAGGGCGAAGGCTGGTGGCTTCATCGTTATCAATGCCAAAATAATAATTAGTAAAGTCAGCAGAGTAGGCGCTTAAGCCAACACCCGATCTAAACTCCCAGTTTCGCCATGGCAAAATGTGACTAAAAAAGCTGTTTATAACCCAGCCATTGTGCGCGCCAGATACATCATGAAGGTATTCAAAAGAGAATTGGGTATTTTCAAATCGACGAGAAAGTCGAAGGCCGACGTCAAAGTCGTAATTACGTTTTTTAATACCTTGGAGTTCTTGTATAACACCGTGGTTATAAAATCCTAGGCCTTTTTCGTCAAACCCTGCTTGTGTATTTGTGCCTAATATATCTAGGCCCCAATCAAATTTATCTATAAGACTGTAGCCTATTACAAGGCCGCCACTGAGCTGATTGTGATCGAAATCAAGGTAAAATTTATCGTAGGAAACAGCAAGACTTAAATCGAGCTCAACGCCTTTGTCGTAAGACTCAATGCCGACAAGGTAAGAATCTTCAATATAAAAGCCCGCGCCAGCACTCCAATCCCACGCAAAGCCTTGGGTTGGCTCTAACGTATTATCTGCATAATAGCGGTTACTTGCCATACTCGATGTGCTAAAAATGCAGCAAAAAAGCAGTGTTATGCTCAGTAAAGTATGGTTAAGCAAAGCGTTTCTCATCCCTTAGGGCCTAATTATTATTTGTTATTAACCGTAGTATATTGTTAATTCGTTCCTTTAATCTGTAAAAAAATGTAGTAAGTGTTAGGTCTGTTGATCTTTAAGGTTAAATTTGCAGCAGTCTGTTTGGTATTTAGGCAAGGCAGAGCCTATACAGTGTGGTTATTCGCCATAAATAGGCGATAACGTAGCATTAATGCCAAACAGGCGCTGCCCAAAGGGTTCTTCCTAGGGGCTATTTACTCTTTGTTGCTCGGTTTT